>JAEXPL010000257.1 GCA_023446865.1 Verrucomicrobiota bacterium
GCTCTACACGAAGACGGATCTCACCGGTTCGGTGGCGCTGCTCATGGGCAGCGAGCAGTACGGGCTGAGCGACTTCTGGCTGAAGGAGGCCGACGCCCGCATCCGTATCCCGATGGCCGGCCAGGCCGACTCGCTCAACGTCGCGATGGCCACGATCATCACGCTCTTCGAGGCGGTGCGGCAGCGGGGTGCGTGAGGTGCGTCCCGCCATGCAACGATTCATTCTCATCCTCCTTCTTCTCGCACTGTCGAGCGGTTGTGTGAGCACCGAGCACAGGATCAACACCGAGCGGAGAAGATACCTGCTGAACCCTGCATTCCCGCGCTACAGCTATGACGGCAAAGAGCTGAAAGTCGGTGAGCCGTATCGGTTTCTTTTCAGAAACGATCCGGGCTTCGGAGACTATCTGCTCTCCATCCTTCCGACGACGTCGGACGTACGCATCGCGTATGCTGCGCTCATCTTCTTTTCCTCCAAAGCCCCTGACCATTCGAAGTTCGAACAGGCGGTCTCGATGATACGCCAGAAGACGTTAGACCAAGAGGTTGATGTTGGAGGAGGGGACGTTCTGATGATGGTCCCCCTTTCCGGAGCGATTGAGGAGATCCGACAAAGGAATGGCTGGCGCGATCAGCGAACGCAGTGATCCCGTCGGTATGAGCAACACCGCTCCCGCCTACCCCGACTCCCTCCGCGTTCAGCGCGATCCGCAGACGGGGAGCTACCAGAACATCGGGGGCATTCCGCCACCGACGCCGCGGCAGATCCTGAAGTGGTCGCTGCGGCTCGGGCCGAAGGAACAGCCGGCGGTCGAGCGCTCGCGCGTGCCGGCCGGAGCGGCGCCGTGCGGGGCGGCCGACTTGGCGCGGATCGCGGCGCCGCCGGCAGACGCGGTCCAATTCACCTGGGTCGGGCACTCGACGTGGCTGATCCAAATCGGCGGGCTGAACATCCTCACCGATCCGATCTGGTCGAAGTACTGTTCGCCGGTGCCGTGGTGGTCGCTGCGGCGGCGCGCGGCGCCGGGGATTCCGTTCGAGAAGCTGCCGCGCATCGACCTCGTGCTGCTCAGCCACTCGCACTATGACCACTGCGATGTGCCCACATTGCGGCGACTCGGTGCCGCTCCGGCATACGTGGCGCCGGCAGGGCTGGCGCAGTTCGTCGGCCGCAAGAGCGGCGGGCGCGTGCACGAGGCCGAGTGGGGCGAGACGCTCGCGGTGGCGGGTGCGAGACTCACGGCGTTGCCGGCGTTGCACTTCTCGGCGCGCACCGGGAAGGACCGCAATCAGACGCTCTGGTGTGGCTGGCTGCTCGAGGTCGCGGGGAAGCGCATCTATTTCGCCGGCGACACTGGCATGGCACCGTTTTTCGCCGAGCTCGGCGACTGGCTGCGAGCAACCGGCGGTGTCGATGTCGCGTTGCTGCCGATCGGTGCGTATCAGCCGCGTTGGGTGATGACGCCCGTGCACTGCACCGCGGCCGACGCCGTGGAGATCCACCGGCTCATCGGCGCGCGGCAATCGCTCGCGATGCACTGGGGCACGTTCGTGCTCACCGAGGAGCCATTGCGCGAGCCACCCGTGCTGGTCGCCGACACGCTCGCCGCCCGCGGCGTGCCGCCGGAGCAGTTCCGCACGCTTGTCGTGGGCGAAACGCTATCCGTCGGGTAACCCGCACCACCCGCGAGGCTCAGCGTCCAAGCTCGGCCGCACCGGCGAGCGGATAGACTTCGCCCTTCTCGGCGTCGAACGCCCACGCGCTCACCTTGGTCGCGCCGTTGCGTCGCATGATGGTCTCGGCCGGGACGCGCAGCGCCCAACCACAGTTTGTCGCAGAGGTTTCCACACGATCAGCCAGATCAGCGCGAAGCATGTTGGCGGGAGTCACTTCGGTGATGAGCGGTTCGCCGCGCTCGTCGGCCACGCACACGAGCACCGCATCCGCCGGACGCTGCGCGCCCGGCAGCACGGCCCATCCGGTGAGCGCCAGTTCGCCCGGCGCGATTTCCCAAACGCGTTCGAGCTGGCCCGTCGCCTCCACCGGCGGTGGTTGCGGGGCAGCCAACAAGCGCACCTCACGCGAGCGGATGACCTTTGGTCGCAGATAGCCGATGGCGTCGAGCCCGACGGCATTGCGATACGCCACCGCCGTGTCGGGGAAGACCAGCGCGGAGAGAATCAGGTGATTGGGCAGGATCCCCGCAAGCTGCACACCAACGCGCGTCTGGCGGCGCGACGCCTGCGTTTCCGCGCTGCCGCGGAGCGCCGGTGCGACGGCGGCCAACGAGAGGAGCACCAACGCCGTGGCACCGGCCACCGGCACGACGGCGTCGAGACGCGACACCGCCGGCGAATCATTCTCTCCCGGTGTCGTGAGGAGCCGCCATGGCTTGAGCAACTGGAGCAGCGGGACCAGTGCCACCGGCAGATAGACAGCGAAGGTCACATACCGCGAACTCGCGCCCTGCAGCGGACCGATGCCGGCCCGCGCGCAGGCTGCAATGAGTCCGCTGCCGACCGCGAATCCCGCAACGGCGAGCCACGGGAGTGCACGCCGGCACAACTCGCGCTCCGTCCCGCGCCGCCAAAGCTGAAGGAACCGGGCGATGCATGCGGCCAGCACAGTGTAGCACGCCGCCCCGAGACCGGTTGCGACCACGACCGCCGGCGTCGCGAGAGCGTAGGCGAAGGGAGAACCAGCGAAGACCAGCGCGTAGTGGAGTTTCGCCGCCAGCGTCGAATCGTACGGCCGCAGGCCGCGATGGTTCGGCGGCGCCATGCCGGAGAAATAGACGACGAGCACCACCGCGACGACCGCGACGAGCACCAGCGCCAACGGCCAGCGGCTGCGCAACTCGCGCCAGGTCGGCGCCCAGAGGAGGACACCGCCCGCCAACCCCCACGCGAGCATCCCGTTGCCGGACGACCAGGTCGCCAGCGCCGCAAACGCAACGACCAGCGCCACCTTCACCACGGGGCGCAGCAACGAAGCCGCCGCGGCGATCGCCAGCGCCGTCCACAGCATCGGCAGGACGTTTTCCACGCCGATGCCCCACAGCCAGTTCTCGTACTGCGCGGGCGAGAAGATCAACAGATTGGCGAGAAACCAGCCGAACACCGGCCAGCTCCCCTCGCCTGCCGTGCCGGTCCTCGACTCGGTCGCCCGCGCCAAGCGCAACAGCACCAGCGAAGTCGCCGCCGCGATCGCCCACCCGGCCAGCATTTCGGCCACACAGTTGCCGTGCGTGACGAAGCCGAGCGCGAGAAACACCAACCGCGGCACGAGGATCCGGTGCTCGTTGTGCTGCGCCGCAAGATCGGCAAAGGTCAGCGTGCCGGCGTGGGCCTTGATGTGCATGCCGGCGATGTCGTCGTCGAACTGGTCCCAATAGGGCACATCGACGCCGTAGTGCAGGATCTGCCAGAGCGGCAGCAGCGCCGGCGAAAAGGCCAAGGCCAACAGGAGGCAACGGACGAGACGGCTCTTCATCGCGCCGAGCTTGGGTGGCACCGCGATCCGAGTACAGCCCGCAGCAAGCTCCACTCGACGATTGCGTCGTCTCGGTGACACTCTCCACCCTCGCACCGTGTCCGCCACGCCTCCGCATTTCCACGTCGTCTGCGCGCTGCTCGAGCGCCACGGGCGCGTGCTCGCGGCACAGCGGCCCGCGGGGAAATCGCAGGGGTTGTTGTGGGAGTTTCCCGGCGGGAAACTCGAGCCCGGCGAGGCGCCGGAGGCGGCGCTGGTGCGCGAGATCCGCGAGGAGCTGCACGTCGAGATCGTCCTGGGCGCGCGGCTGACCGACGCGTTTCACGACTACGGGAAGTTCGCGATCACGCTCACGCCATTTCGGGCGACGCTGCGCGATCCGGCGGCCGAGCCGCAGGCCGCGGAGCACGCGGCGCTGCGTTGGTGCACGCCGGCCGAGCTGCGCACGCTCGACTGGGCGCCGGCGGATGTGCCGATCGTCGCGGAGTATCTCGCGCGGCACGGCTGAGGCGCGGCGGCGGGCTCGACTCGGCCCGCGGTACGGGCATCTTGCCCGCATGGAGTGGACACCCCTCGAGTACCTCGAAGCTCTCTCGTACATCGTGACGGTGGTCGGCCTGCCGTTTGCCATCGCCGTCTTCCTCTACGAGCAGCGGCGCGAACGGCAGAACGAGGAGGAGGAGATCTACCAGCGGCTCTCCGACGAGTACGCGGAGTTCCTCAAGATCGTCCTGCAGCACGCCGACCTCGGCCTGATGCGGACCCAAACCGATGCGGTGACGCTCACGGAGGAGCAACGCGAGCGACGCGGCGTGCTCTTCGAACTGCTCGTTTCGCTCTTCGAACGCGCCTACCTCCTCGTGTACGAGGAGCACATGAAGCGGCAGACGCAGCGCCTCTGGATGAGCTGGGAGGACTACATGCGCTATTGGTGCCGGCGCCGCGATTTCCGCGAGCTACTGCCGCAGTTGCTCGAGGGCGAGGACCCGGACTTCGTGGCGCACATCCGGCAGATCGCCGCCGAGGAGCAGGCGCGCGACGGCGGACGCTAGCGGCCCGCGAGGCGCGTCACCGGCCGTTCATCACCGCGCCCAGCAGGGCCAGGAACGAGTCCATCGAAAATGGTTTCTGGAGGAACCGCGCGGCGCCGCAGCCGGCGAAGCGGTGGACCGCCTCGTCCTCGCTGAATCCGCTCATCAGGACGACGCGGCAGGCCGGGTCGATCACGCGCATCTCCGCCAACGCGGAGGCGCCGTCCAGCCGCGGCATTGAAAGATCCAGCACAACGGCATCGATGGTCGCATGGTGCTGGCGGAATAGCTCCACCGCCTCCGCCCCATCGGCGGCGAGGTACACGGCAAAGCCGAGGTGCTGGAGCAGGTCGCGCACGGTCTCGCGCAGCACCTGCTCATCGTCGGCCACGAGCAGGGTTCGCCCCGGGCCGGAGAGCGGAGGCGCCGGCGGCGCAACGGGAACGGGCGCTTCGACCGCGGCGCAGGCGGGGAAGAAGAGACGGAAGGTGGTTCCAAGCCCGGGCTGGCTCTCGACCTCGATGGCGCCCTGATGCGCCCGCACGATTCCGAGAACCGCGGCCAGGCCGAGGCCGCGGCCGGTGAACTTCGTGGTGAAGAAGGGATCGAAAATCCGGTCGCGGATCTCGGCGGCGATGCCGCAACCGTTGTCGGAGACCTCCAACACCACGTAGTCGCCCGCCGGTAGCTCGACGCCGAGGTGGGCGCGGGCGAGGCGCTCGGCCGGAAGCTTGTGCAGTTGGGTCGAGAGGGCGATGGTGCCGGTGCCCGACTCGGTGGCCTCCGCGGCGTTGAGCAGGAGATTCATCGCGACCTGCTGGAGCTGGGTGGCGTCGGCCCGGATCGCCGGGAGGCCGGCGGCCAGCTCGAGGCGCACCGAGCGTCCGCGGGCGGCCGCACTGCGTACCAGATCGGCGGATTCGCGCAGGATCGCGTTGAGGTCGACCGGGCGCACGAGGTACCGGCCCTTGCCGGAGTACGCGAGCATCTGGCGGCAAAGGTCCGCCGCACGAATGGCGGCCGCCTCGATGTAACGCAGGTTCTGCTCGATCGACGCGGGGTTGCGGACCTCGAGCCGGGCGAGCGAGGCGTTGCCGAGAATGATGGTGAGAAGGTTGTTGAAGTCGTGCGCCACGCCGCCGGCGAGCACGCCCAAGCTTTCCAGCTTCTGCTTCTCGCGCAGCCGTGCCTCGAGTTTCTCCCGCTCAGCCGCGGCCTGTTTGCGGGCGGTGATGTCGCGCTGCACTCCGACCCAGTGCGAGAGGCGGCCGCTCTCGTCTCGGATCGGCATGATCCGCGCCTCGACGTGGAAGGGCACACCGTCCTTGCGGTAATTGATCAGTTCGGCGGTGAAGACTTCGCCGCGCGACAACGACGCCCGCATCCGCGCGATCTCGGCCGGGTCGCTGTCCGGCCCCTGCAAAATCGCCGGCGAACGCCCAATCGCCTCGTGCGGAGCATACCCCGAGAGGCGGGTGAACGCTTCGTTGACGAAGACGATGCGCGGCCGCGGGGAGGCGGGCGAACCGGCGTCGGTGATGACGATCGAGTCGTAGGAGTTCACCACCGCCGATTCGAGCAGCCGCAGACGCGCCGCGGTGAACGCCGACAAATCCCCCTCCCCCGAATCGGTCTCGGGCGGACGGTGAGGATCTTCGGCGCCGGATGAGCCGGCGTGTGAATCGGCAGCAAACACGGTGGTGGGCGCAAACCCTCCGACCCGGAAGGCCGGGAGGATTCGCAAGGTGGGCAGAACAGCGGTGTGGAGAGTGAAATCGCCAGGTAGGGCGACGCGAGAGAGTAGCGGGAAAGGCGGAAGCGCCAACCGCAAAGCGCGATTGCCTGGCGGCGAAGCTTCCTTGTGACTCGGTTTGTTACATGAACGCCACACACGCAGGGACCGTGCCGCTGTCCGACGACTATGTCCGCCGCTTCGGCGCCGTCGGTCGCTTGCTGGGACGCGCGGCCCTCCAGCGGCTCGCGGCGGCCCATGTGTGCGTGATCGGATTGGGAGGCGTGGGCTCGTGGACAGTCGAGGCGCTGGCCCGCAGCGGCGTGGGGGCGCTGACCATCGTCGACCTCGACGAGGTGTGCGTGACCAACGTGAACCGCCAGCTCCCCGCGCTCACCGACACCGTCGGCCGGCCGAAGGCGGTCGTGCTCGGCGAACGTGTACTCGGCATCAATCCCTCCTGCCGCGTCGAGACCGTGGTCGAGTTCTTCACCAAGGAGAACTTCGAGCGTCTCCTCGCGCCGCCGTACGACTTCGTCGTCGATGCCACCGACAGCCTCCAGCACAAGCTCCTCGCCCTCTGGCAGTGTCGCGAACGCGGCCTGCCCGCGCTCACCGTGGGCGCCAGCGCCGGCAAGCGCGACGGCACCCGCGTGAAGGTGGCCGACCTCGGCGACGCCGAGAACGACGCCCTCCTGCGCTACGTGCGCAAACGTCTCCGCGAGCGCCACGGTTTCCCGCGCGGCGAGGGCTCCCAGTTCGGCGTGCGCTGCGTCTACTCGCCGGAGCGCCCCGTGTATCCGTGGGCCGACGGCAGCGTGTGCGCCACCCAGGAGCCCGGCACGCAGGTGGAGCTCAACTGCGAGAGCGGCCTGGGCAGCGCGACATTCGTCACCGGCGCCTTCGGCTTCGCCGCCGCCGGCGAGGTGGTGCGGCTGCTGACCACCACCCCGCGGCCGAGCTGAGCGGGGCTCACCCGAACAGCCGCGTGAAGTTCGCGGCGACCTGGGCGGTGAGCTCCGCTTCGTTCGCGCCGCGCAGTTGCGCGAGGCCGGCGTAGGTGGCGGCAAGGTTGGCGGGGTGGTTCACCGTCTTCCCCTCCGGCGAAGGCGGGAGCGGGTGCGTGAGCCACGGCGCGGGCGGCGGCATCGCGGGGGCGTCGGTCTCGACGAGTAACCGGTCCGCGGGCACGGCGCGAAACGCGGCGCGCTGGCGCGTCTTCTTCTCCGCGAGGAAGGATCCGTTGAAGGAGAAGTAGGCGCCGAGCTTCACGAAGCCGGACACCATCTCGGCCGGGCCACCGTAGGCGTGGAGAAGAAAGCCGCGGCGCGGAAGCGGTCGCGGGCGGAGCAACTCGTCGAGTTGGCCCCACGCCTGCAGGCAGTGGATCGACGCGGGGCGATCGAGCTCCACGGCGAGGGCCAACTGGGCGAGGAAACACTCGGTCTGCTCCGCCAACGGCGCCGGGGGCAGGCTGCCGGGCGGGAAATACTCCGCCGGCGCCCCCTCAAGGATCCAGCGGTCGATCCCAATCTCGCCGACGGCGGCGCGCGGCTCGGCGACTAGGCGGGCGCGCAGCGCCTCCCGCCACGCCGGCGAGCGCCCCGCTACATCCCAGGGATGCAACCCATAGCTGGGGCGGACGAAATCGTACTGCTCCGCCAACGCCGCGACCCTTGGCCAGTCCGCCTCGGCGGTGCCGTTGACGACCATCGCACCGATCCCGAGCCGCCGACAATCCGCGGCAATGGTATCGAGATGGGGGGCGAGCCAGTCGTCCTGCAGGTGGTTGTGCGCGTCGCAGAGCATGGCTGGAGTGTCGCCCGCAAGGATGCCCGGCCCGCATCCAGGCGACAGCGCGAAATCACCGCTGGGCAGATCCCCCTGCCTGTCTCCCCGGGTTGCCCCGACACCAACGGTCGCCGGTTAACAATCGGCCCGGTGGGCCGATAGGCAGAGGCAACGAATTGATGAAGCTCCAAACCAGGGCCTATATCGGGGTGGTTGTCGTATTCGCCGTGCTCATCGTGCTCATCACGGGAGTGTCGGCGCGAGCGTTCATGCGCGGACTGGCCGCGGTGGAGCGGCGTACCGCCGAGGAGGTGGCGCATCGGGCCATGCGCGTGGTCGACGCCGAATGCGACAACCTCCGTCGCACCGCCCGCGACTACGCCGAGTGGGACGACACCGTCGCCTACGTCCACGCGCCCAACCCGATCTACGAGAACGGCAACTGGACGCCGGCCTCGATGGGCAACGTCCAAGTCGACGCCATGCTGTTGTTCTCCCTGAGCGGCGAGCTAAAGGGCGGCGCCTGCGTCCAAGCCGGCACCGACACCGTGACGCCACCACCACCGGAAATGGTCAAGGAGTTCGCCGCGCAGGTGCGGGCAGTGGCCGGTCATGAAACCGGGGCGCTCCGTCTGGCCGGGCAGTGCGCCGTGGGTGGACGCCCGGCGTTCTTCGCCTGCCTGCCGATTCTGCCGACCGGCGGTGGCACCTCCCCCCAAGGTGCATTGGTGGCCGTGCGTTGGATCGACGAGCGGCTGCACGATCGGCTCGAGCAGATCATGGGGTTCGATATCTCCCTGACGCCGGCCTCCGGCCGGGCCGCCGGGCCCAGCGGCGACACCCATGTGACCTTGCTCTCCGATCACCGCATCTCTGTCGCCGCTCCGCTCCGGTCGGCTGACGCCACCCCGCTGCTGGAGCTGCGCATCGAGTTCGACCGGGTCGCCTTTCTCGAGGCCGTCGGCGCGCGGCGCATGATGTTCTGGCAACTGCTCGGCGTGGGCATCGTGGCGGCCGGGGTCTTCGGCTGGCTGTTGCGCACCCAAGTCGTCCGGCGACTCGAGCAACTTAGCCGCGAGGTGGTGGCGATCGGCGAACAGCCGAATGCCCGCGGGCGGGTGCGGGTCGAGGGGGCCGACGAGATCGCCTCGGTCGCCCGCGGCATCAACCTCATGATCGAGGGCCTTGAGCGTGCCGACCGCGAGCGCGACCACGCCCGCAAGGAACGCGAGCTGCTCCAGGACCAGCTGCTTCATGCCCAGAAAATGGAGGCGGTGGGCGAGTTCGCCGGCGGCGTAGCCCACGACTTCAACAACTGCCTCACCTCCATCGCCGGCTGGCTGCACCTGACGAAGGACGAGCTGCCCGCCGACCACACCGTCCAGGAGAACATCCTGCTCGCCCTCAACTCCGTCGAGCACGCCTCGTCGGTCGTGCGCCAGCTCCTCACCTACAGCCGCCACAGCGAGGCGCCGCTCACGGACCTGCGCCTCGGCGAACTGCTCACCGAATCCCTCGTGCTCCTGCGCTCCGGCCTGCCGCGTTCGATCCAGTTGCACCTCCATGCCGACGGGGTCGACGACCACGTCACCGCCGATCGGACACAGTTGCTGCAGGTGCTGATGAATCTGCTCAACAACGCCCGCGACGCGATGGGGCACAAGGGCACACTCACGATCAGCCTCGGCGAGGAGACACTCCCCTCGCCCACGGCCGCTCCGGCCAACCACCTGCCGCCCGGAGCCTACGTGCGGCTCTCCGTCCGCGACACCGGCCCCGGCATCCCGCCCGACCACCTCGAGCGGATCTTCAAGCCGTTCTTCACCACCAAGCCCGCCGGCAAGGGCACCGGGCTCGGCCTCGCGGTCGTCCAGAGCGTCGTCGCCCGCCACAACGGCGCCGTCTGGGTCGAGAGCGTGCCGGGCGAGGGCGCGACCTTCCACGTGCTGCTGCCCCACCGTCCACCGCCCGCCCCCACCGGCGGGACAAGGTTCGATCCCGGCCTTCATGGCGTGCGCGTCCTGCTCGCCGAGGACGACCCCGCCGTCGCCCGCATGCTGACCACCGCCCTGAAACGTTGTGGCTGCGAGGTCGTCGCCGCCGAGGACGGCGTCATTGCCTGGGAGACGCTCGTGCTGGCCGAACGGCCGTTCGACATCGTCCTCACCGACCTCACCATGCCGCGCCTGAGCGGCATGCAACTGGTCGGCAAGATCGTCGACTCGGGCCGCCGGACTCCCGTCGTGCTCATGACGGCCTACGGTGCCACCCTCGACCCGGAGCAACTCCGCCAGGTCGGCTTTGCCGCGGTACTTTCCAAGCCGCTCGCCCACGACGACGTGCTGCTGGTGCTCGCGCGGGTCGTCGGTCGCTCACCGCCGAAACGTTAGGTCGGCGGCTACAGCTCCGCCTCAGCGCTAACCGCGGCCCGCCGCAAACCCGCGGATCGCGTCGCGAGCCTTCGTGAGCGCATCGCGCCGTGTGCCGGTGAGATGCTTCTCCAGCTCGAGCGCGGCCAGGAACGTCGGCTCGTGCGCCGCCACCTCGCCCGCCGCCACGTTGTCGTACAGCGCGGCCAACGTGCCGACCAGCGCCCGCACCGCCGGCGCCTCGGCATCGGTGCGAAAACGGCAGCGGCCCGCCTCCTCCGTCGCCACCAACCAGACTCGAGACAGGCAGCCGGGCACCCGCGCCGCGTCCGCGCGTTCGGCCGGTGTCAGCCCTCTGCGGCGCCGGTCGCGCCGCAGCAGCTCCTCCAGCCGCTCCTGCCAGCTCGGCAGGATGGCGAGGTCGGCGATCAACGCAGCTTCGCGGGCGACGACTTCCATGGCCGCCAACGTGGCGCCGCCGGGCCGCGCTGGCCAGCCCTTCGTGGCGGCGACATGTTTCCGTTCGCACTTGATGCGGTTCCGCCAATACTCCGCGCCGTCCCCGCGATCCCCGTCACCCATGCCTCTGACCCACCAGCTGCCCAGCGTGGCCGATCTCGCCCGGATGATCGACCACTCGCTCCTGCACCCCACGCTCACCGATGTGCAGCTCGACGAAGGCCTCGCCATCGCGCGCCGTTGCGGCTGCGCCACCGCCTGCGTGAAACCCGCCAACGTGCCCCAGTCCGTGCTCGCCCTGCGCGACTCGGGGGTGGGCATTTGCGCCGTGGCCGGCTTCCCGCATGGCAACAGCCACACCGCGCTCAAGGTCACCGAGGCCGACCGCGCGGCCGCCGAGGGCGCGACGGAGATCGATGTCGTCGTCAACATCGGCAAGGTCCTCGGCGGCGACTGGGATTACGTGACCGCCGAGCTCCGCGCGGTGAACGACATCTGCGGCGCCCGCGGCGCGCTCCTCAAGGTGATCTTCGAGAACGACTACCTGCAGGAGTCGCACATCGTCCGCCTCTGCGAGATCTGCACCGAGCTGAAGGTCGCCTTCGTGAAGACCTCCACCGGCTACGGCTTCGTGAAACAGACCGACGGCAGCTACAACTACCGCGGCGCGACCGACGACCACCTGCGGCTCATGCGCCGCCACAGCGGTCCGGCGGTGAAGATCAAGGCCGCCGGCGGCGTGCGCACGCTCGACGACCTCCTGCGCGTGCGCGTGCTCGGCGCCTCCCGTATCGGAGCGACGGCGACCGAGGCGATTCTCGGCGAGGCGATCCGGCGCGGCTTGCCCGGCCCCATCCCGCCCGGCCTCGCGGCCGAGGCGGCCCCGACCGCCGCCGCGCCCGCCGGCTACTGAGCCTTTGTCGGTAGGGCGAACCGTCCCCGGTGAGCCGCGTTCAGCCGCGTGCGACGATCGGCTCACCGGGGATGGTTCGCCCTACCTCGGAAGCCCTGCGATGAAGGCGTTGGGCCCAGCTCACCCGCGCACCGCACGCCACACGGCGAGGCAGCGGTCGAGCAACGCGGCCAACTCGGCGAGCGGCACCATGTTGGGACCGTCGGAGATCGCCTCGGCGGGATTCGGATGCGTCTCGAGGAAGAGACCGTCGGCCCCGGCGGCGAGCGCCGCCTTGGCGAGCGGCTCGACGAACTCACGTTGCCCGCTGCTCTTGCCGCCGCCCGCGCCCGGGAGCTGCACGCTGTGCGTGGCGTCGAGGATCGTCGGAAAGCCGTTGGCCTTCAGGATCGGGAAGCTCCGCATGTCCACGACGAGGTTCTGGTAACCGAAAGTCGAACCGCGCTCGGTCTGCCACACCTCGGCGGCGCCGGCGAGTTTGGTGAGCGTGAACGGCATCTCCTGCGGCGAGAGGAACTGGCCCTTCTTCACGTTCACCACGCGGCCGCTCTGCGCCGCGGCGACGAGCAGGTCCGTCTGCCGGCAGAGGAAGGCGGGGATCTGGAGCACGTCGCACACCGCGGCCACGGCGGGCACCTGCTCGCGCTCATGGACGTCGGTCAGTACCGGAAACCCGAATTCGCGCTTCACAATGGCGAGGAGCGCCAGCCCCGCCTCGAGGCCCGTGCCGCGCGCGCCGGAGAGCGAGGTGCGGTTGGCTTTGTCGAACGAGCCCTTGAAGACGATGTTCAGCTCCGGCTTCCACGCGCGGAGGTCGGCGAGCTCGGTGGCGACAGCGCGGCAGACGGCTTCGCTCTCGAGCGAGCACGGACCGGCGATCAGTAGCAGACGCTGGGGGTCGAAGAGCATGGCGAAGGAAGGTCGGAGGACAGACGGCGAAAGACGGACGACAGAATGCCGAAGCCGAAGTGAAGACAAGGGCGGAGAGGCGGCGACGCAGGAGCCCCGATGGCTTCCCACTTGCGGAAAGCGTTAACGAGAGTACGTAGCCAGCGCATGCGAAATACGTACTCAGTCGCAACCGCCCAAGCCAACCTGCCCAGCATTCTTCGCAAAGCGGACGACGAGATCGCCGTCGTGGAGCGCCGCGGCGAAGTGTGCGGCTTCATCGTCGGCAAGAAGCGCATGGAGGCCATCACCGAGACAATCGAGCTGCTCGGCAACCCCGAGTTCGCCGCAACGATGGCGAAGCTGTCCGCCGGAAAACTGAAATTCCGTCCTCTGTCCGCCCTCGATGTTTAAGCTGAAGATCTCCGATCAGGTCGTAGCGTTCGTACGCAAACAGGCGCCGGAGCGGCGGAAGGCGCTGCGGGCTGGATTGGACGAGTTGGCGAAGGGGAAAGGCGACATCCTCCCCCTCGAGGAAAACCTCGCCGGATTCTGGCGGCTCCGCATCGGCCGTTTCCGCATCGTCTTCGACTACGAGGACAGCACGACCATCCGCTGTATCTTCGTCGAAGAACGTCGTCTCGTCTACGAGGTGTTCGCCTCGATGCTGAAGGAACACCTCTGACCGGAATCGCCGCGACGCAATCGCGTCGGCCTCCGCCTACTTCTTCGCCTTCTTGGCGGGCTTCTTCGTGGCCGGTTTCGAAGAAGCCAAGGTTGCCTGGCGCTTGAGCGCGGCCTTCACGAAGGCGGCGAAGAGCGGCTGGGCCTGGTTGGGCTTCGACTTGAACTCGGGGTGGAACTGCACGCCCACGAACCACGGGTGGTCCTTGAGCTCGATGATCT
>JAEXPL010000359.1 GCA_023446865.1 Verrucomicrobiota bacterium
GGCTGTGATTGATCGGTAGTGACGTGGGTGAGGACGGCGAAGCGGAAGCACTGCTCGGGTTGGAGATAGCGGGCGGCCAGAGCGGTGAGGTCGGCGGGTGTGGCGGAGGTGATGTCGCTCTCGAGGGTCCGGGCGGCGGGGAGGCGCTCGGGGTCGGACTGGGCTTCGGCGAGGACTTCGTCGAGCCAGTAGGCGTTGCTGGAGCGACCCGCTCGCGCGCTGGCGAGGAGCGGCGCCTGGGCTCGGGCGAGTTCCTCGGCGGTGACGCCGCGACGGGCGAGCTCCGCAGCGATGTCGCGCACGGCGTCGAGATAACGCGCGGCGTGTTCCGGGTTCACATCGAGCGAGCAGCGCAGGGTGGCGAACCCGGTGTACGCGGCCGTGCGGCTGAAACTGGCGCGCACGGCATACGTTGCGCCATCGCCTTCCCTTACGCGGACGCGCACCCGATCCTCCAGCACCGCGGCGAGCTGGGCGAGCTGCCAGCGTTGGCGGGGCGAGAGGGAGTCTCCGGTTCTCCAGAACAACTCAAGACGGGCGGGCCGCGGCGTCTCGCCGGTGATGTCGATTGTTTCGGTGACGGGAGGCGCGAGGAAATGTAGCGTGCGACGCGCGGGGTCGAGCGGCGGCGGCGTGCGGGACGGCAGGGCGCCGAAGGTGCGTGCAACGGCGGCGGTCGCGGTTTCGGGATCGAGGTCACCCACGAGCGCGACCTCGGGACGGGCGGTCGCGACGATCGGCGCGAGCCAGTCGCGTAGCTGCTCGTGGGTGTTGGCGAAGAGGATGTCGGCCGGCGGTGTGCCGATCCGCGGATCGCCGCCCGCGAGGCGCGGCAGGATGCTCACCTGGACGGCGCCCTCGGGCCCGGCGTAGCGCGGGCGGACGGCGCGGTCGACCGTGGCGGTGGTGGCGGCGAAACCTTCGGCGCGGAAGGCCGGGTCGGCGAGGTAGGCGGTGAGGATCCCGAGGAGGAGATCGAGCTGCGCGGGCCGGCCGCGACCGCCGAGAAGAAAGGCATCCGTCTCGCGGGTACAGGTCACGGCGAGGTTGTGCGCATCGCCGAGGCGGGCGATGGCGGCCCAGTCGTGGCGGCCGAGGCCGCCGGCGAACCAGGCGGACGTCCACATGCTCAAGCCGGGGTGCTCGGGCGGTTCGACGAGCCGACCGTGCCCCAGGCGCACGCGGCACCGTACCTGCCCGGGTTCGAACGGGGTGCGCTTGAGGCTGAGGCGCACGCCGTTGGCGAACTCGATCAGCCAGAGATCGAGGTCGGGCACGTGTTCGCGGCGCACGACCGCCCCGGCTGGACCGAAGTCGCGGTAGGCGAACTCCACCGGCGCTTCCGGCACCGGCGGCGAAACGGCGACGGCACTGCTTTGCGTGAAGACTGCGGCGACATCGTTGGAGGCGGGCAGGAGCGGGGCGGGGCCGCTGACGAAGACCGCAAACGGGCCGTGGGCGAGGATCTCACGGACGGCGTGCTGGCAAGCGGTGGGCGAGAGGCCATCGACGATGCGAGCCATGGACTCGTGCTGTTCGGCGACCGAGTAGAACTGCGCCCCATGATCGAAGGCCCCAACAATCGCTCCGGCGAGCGCGGCGGGGGCGGCGACGGACTCGGCTTCGACGGCGCGCCGGAGGTTGTCCTGGGCGAGACGCTGGTGGAGCACGATTTCCTCGGCCGTGAAACCGTGTTCCGCCACGCGCCGGATCTCCTGCTCAAGGGCGGCGAGACCGGTCTGCCAGCCGCCCGGGCCGGGCAGGAAGACGATGTTGAGTTCGCGGAACCCGCGGCAGGGGACCGAGGATACGACTGCGACATTGCTGAACGGCGCCGGGTGGCTCTTCGCGAGGCGGTCGAGCCGGCGCGACAGCATCTGCGTGGCCGCCTGCAACGCCGTCTCGCGCACGATGTCGTCCCAGCGGGGCGGGCCGGCGGGGTCAGGCCAGACCAATCCGATCTGGAGGCGCAGGGTGCTCTCGCGTGCGCTGGGGTGGAGCGCGACGGCAACTGCGCCGGAGCGGCGGGGTGATCCGGTGGCGACGGTGGCGCGCACGGGTGTCGCCGCCGCGATCGACGCAAATTGCGTGCGGATGAGCGTCTCCGTGGCCGCGGGATCGAGATCGCCGACGACGATGACGGAGAGGCGTTCCGGGTGGTAGCTGGTGGCGTAGAAGTCGCGCAAGCGGGCCGCGGAGGCGCTGCGGATCGTGGTTTCTGCCCCGATGGGCGGGCGTTCGGGAAGCAAGGTACCGGCGAAAAGGAAGCTGGTCTGCGCGGCGTTTTGCGCGGCGAGCGGGGTGCGGCGCAGGAAATCCTCGCTGAGAATCACGGTGCGTTCGCGCTCCACCTCGTCGGGTTCGAGCAGGATGCCGTCGGCGAAGTCGCGCAGGACGCGCAGTCCGGTCTCGAGCTGGGCGGGCGTGGCGGTGGTGAAGTCGAGCCGGTAGAGGGTGTGGTTGTAGCTGGTCTCGGCGTTGAGGTGGGGGCCGAATTTCACGCCTTCGCGTTGCAGGAACTTCACAAGCTCGCCGGCCGGAAAGTGGCGGGTGCCCTTGAACGCCATGTGCTCGATGAAGTGCGCATAGCCGCGCTCGTCGTCGTGCTCATCGAGCGAGCCGGCATCGACCAGGAGCCGCAGGCTCGCGGCGCCGGGGCGAGCGGTGTGCGGCAGGATTGCGTAACGCAGGCCGTTGGCGAGGCGACCGCTGACGAGGCGAGAGGCGACCGGGACCTCGGTCTCAAGATCGAGACCGGCCGGCGAGGCGACGAGCCCGGAGGCGAAACCGGAGGCAATGGCCAAGCCGGTGAGCGCGGCGCGAAACCAGGGGAGCATGACGGGATAAAAGCGGGAAGCGGCGGCGGTTCGCAAGAGTCGAGGAGGAGGTGGTGCGAGGGCAGCCGGGTGGCGTGCGATTCCGCGCACTTGCGGCAGCGGGAAGGAGTGGCAACGCTGCGGGCCGCGCATGATCATCGACTGCCACGTGCATCTCTATCCCGACGCCGCGATCGCGGATCCGGCGGGCTGGGCGGCGGCGCGGGGCGAGGCGCGGTGGGCGGCGATGGTCGGACCGCGCCCCGATGGCGGCGCGAGTCTCCAGGGCTGGGCCGACGAGGCGCGGCTCCTGCGCGACATGGATGCCGCCGGGGTCGATCGCGCGGTGCTGCTCGGCTGGTATTGGGAGAGCTGGGCGACGTGCGCGGAGCAGAACCGTTTCTTTGCCGAGGTCGTGCGGCGGCACCCGGACCGGCTGGAGGCGTTCGCGACGCTGCACGCTGCGGCCGGAGTCGAGGCGGTGAAGGCCGAGTTGGAGCGCTCACGCGACGAAGGGCTATCGGGACTGGGCGAGCTGTGCCCGCCGGCGCAGGGCTTCGGCTACGACGATCCGGTGCTGGCGGGGGCGCTCGAGCTGGCGGCGCAGTGGCGCTGGCCCGTAAACCTGCATGTGACGGAGCCGGCGGGCCGCGCGTATCCCGGAAGGGTGGAGACGCCGTTCATGGCGCTGCTGGCGCTCGCGGCGCGGCATCCGGCGGTGCGGTTCGTGTTCGCGCACTGGGGCGGACTGCTGCCGTTCTTCGAGCTGAACCGCGCGGTGGCGAAGCCGTTGGCGAACGTGTGGTACGACACCGCGGCGTCGCCATTGCTGTACCGGCCGGAGGTTTTTTCGTTGGTGGCGAAGGCGGTCGGTGCGGAGCGAATTCTCTACGGCTCGGACTATCCGCTGCGGTTGTATCCCAAGGACCAGCCGGAGCCGGAGTTCGGCCGTTATCTCGCAGAGATCCGCGGGAGCGGGCTCAGCGCCGTCGCGCAGGCGGCCGTGCTCGGCGGCAACTGGCGGAAGCTGCGGACCTGAATCACGCCCACTCGGGCGGATTTTGAAGGGCGGGCTTGAGCACGCCGATGCAGGGCAGGTTGCGGTAACGCTCGGCGAAATCGAGGCCGTAGCCGACGACGAAGCGGTCCGGGATATCGAAGCCCACGAAGTCGGCCTCGAACGGCACCTCGCGGCGGCCGCGTTTGTCGAGGAGGACGCAGGTGCGCACGGAGGCGGGTTTCATCGCGCCGATGAGGTCGACGACCATCGCGAGCGTCTTGCCGGTGTCGAGGATGTCGTCGATGAGCAGGACGTGCCGGTTCTCGATGTCGAGGGTGAGGCTGCCGCGCAGCTGGGGTTCGGTGACGGCGGAGGTCGAGTTGCGGTAGCTGGAGACGCGGACGCAGTCGAGCCGCACGGGGCGGGTGAGGAGGCGGAGCAGGTCGGCGGTGAAGAGGAGGGCGCCGTTGATGATGGCGATGGCGGTGATCTCCTGGCCGGCGTAGGCCTTGTCGATCTCGGCGGCGAGCGTGGCGAGACGGCGCCGGATCCGTGCCTCGGTGACGAGGATCTCGGCGAGATCGCGGTGGGCGGGAATTTTGGGAGAGCGGGCGGGCATGCGAGGCTGGGAACGTAACGGTTGTGTGAGAATCGAGGCAACCGGGTTTCGAGTGAACTTCCGGTGTCGGCCGGTGCCTTGACTTCGCCGGGGGGCGGGCGTTCGCTCCCGGCACCGTGACGCGCCCATGACTCCCATCGGCATCCAAAAGGTCAGCAAACGTTTCGGCGCGACGGTGGCGCTGGACGCGCTCGATCTGGCGATCCAGCCCGGGGAACTGTTCTTCCTGCTGGGCCCGAGCGGGTGCGGCAAGACGACGCTGCTGCGCTGCCTGGCCGGGTTCGAGAAGCCGGATACCGGGACGATCCTGTTCGGCGAGAACGACGTCACCCGGCTGGCGCCGCACGAGCGCAATACCGGCATGGTCTTCCAGAGCTATGCGCTGTGGCCGCACCTGACGGTGGCGGAGAACGTGGCCTTCGGCCTGGAGGAGCGCAAGGTGCCGCCGGCGGAGATCGAGCGGCGCGTGGCGCAGGCGCTCGAGGCGGTGCAGCTCGGTGCGTTGGGGGCGCGCAAGCCCCATCAGCTTTCCGGCGGGCAGCAACAGCGCGTGGCCTTGGCGCGGGCGCTGGTGGTGCGGCCGCGTTGCCTGTTGCTCGACGAGCCGCTCTCCAATCTCGATGCGCGGTTGCGGGCCGAGATGCGGGGCGAGATCCGCCGGGTGTGCAAGAGCCACCAGCTCACGACCGTCTACGTGACGCACGACCAGAAGGAGGCGCTGGCGATCGCGGACCGCATGGCGGTGATGGAGGAGGGCCGCATCCTGCAGATCGGCACGCCGCGCGAGATCTATGCCCGGCCGCGGTCCGCGACGGTGGCGCGGTTCATCGGCGAGACCAACCTGCTCCGCGGCCGGATAGTCGGCGGCGAAGGCGGGCGGCTGCTGGTCGACACGCCGCTCTGCCGTTTTCAGGGCGTCGCCGGCGACAGCGACGAGCTGTTGCGGCGCGGGGGCGAGGCGTTGGTTTCGGTGCGGCCGGAGTGTTGGCGGCTCGGCCGGCAGCAGACGAGCGGCAACTGCGTGCGCGGCGCCATCGCGGAGTCGTTCTACCTCGGCGAGATTGCGCAACACCGCTTCGTGGCTGGCGAGAGCGAGGTCATGGTGCACGAGCTCAATCCGCGTTTTGTCGGCGCCGCCGCCAAGGGCGAACTGTGGGCGACGGTCGACCCCGACGACGTGGTGGTGCTCAAAGCCTAGGGCTTGAGCGCGGAGGACACGCCATGTGGGCCCGTAATCTCGTACTCGGCGCGCTGGCGGTGCTGGTCGTCGTACCGTTCGCACTGCGACCGCGCGAACGGCCGCAGGAGGCCGAGCGGACTCTGATCGTCGTCACGCCGCACAACGAGTCGATCCGGCAGGAGTTCGGCGTCGCTTTCGCCCGCTGGTACCGGGCGCGGTCCGGGCACACCGTGCGGATCGACTGGCGGGTGATCGGCGGGGCCAGCGAGACCGTGCGGTACCTGCGGGGCGGTTACGCGGCGGCGTTCGAACAACACTGGCGGAGGCAACTGGGGCGCGCGTGGTCGGCCGAGTTGGCGGGGGCGGCGCTCGACGAGAAGATCGTGCCGGCGGCGAAGCCGGAGGACGACACGCCTGAACAGGCGGCCCGGCGGGCGTTTCTGGCGTCGAATGTCGGCGTGGGGCTGGATGTGTTCTTCGGCGGTGGGAACTACGAGCACGCGCGCGGGGCGCGGGCGGGGTGGCTGGTCGACGGCGGGATGCGCGAGCGGCACCCCGAGTGGTTCACCGACGAGGTCTTCCCGCAGCAGTGGGCCGGCGAGGAACTGCAGGACGCGCAGGGCCGTTGGTACGGCACGGTGCTTTCCGCCTACGGATTGTTGAGCAACGAGGACTCGTTGGCGCGGCTGGGGGTGAAGGAGGTTGCCGCCTGGAGCGACCTCGCCCGCCCGGAGCTGCTCGGCGAGGTGGCGTTGGCGGACCCGCGGCGCAGCGCGTCGGTGGCGGCGGCGCTTGAAATGGTCGTGCAGGAACAGATGCAACGGCGCTACGAGGCGCTCGCCGCCGCGGAGCCGGATGAGGCGAGACGCGAGGAGCGGGCGGTGCGGGAAGGCTGGATCGAGGGTCTGCGGTTGCTCCAGCTCGCGGCGGCGAACGCGCGGTACTTCACCGACAGCTCCCAGAAGCCGCCGATCGACGTGGCCCAGGGCGACGCGGCGGCGGGGATCTGCATCGATTTCTACGGACGATTCCAGGAGGAGACGCTGACGCGGCGGCAGGGCGGGGGCAGGGTGCGGTTTGTGGCGCCGCGCGGCGGCACGGCGTACACCGCCGATCCGATTGCGCTACTGCGGGGGGCGCCGCAGCGGGAGCTCGCGCAGGATTTCATCGAGTTCACGCTCTCGCCGGAAGGACAGCGGCTGTGGAACCAGAAGGTGGGTACGCCGGGCGGACCGGAACGCTTCGCGCTCCGGCGGCTGCCCGCGCGCCGCGACTGCTATGCGGACGCCGAGTGGCAGCGCGTGCGGTCGGATCCGATGGTGAATCCGTACGACCCCGCGGGACAGCTGGTCTACCGGGCGGATCGCACCGGCGGGATGCTCCGGGAGCTCGCCTTCATCGTCCGGGTCGTACTCCAGGACCCGCATGCCGAATTGCAGGAGACGTGGCGCCGCGCGATCGCCGCAGGGCGACCCGCCCGGGCGATGGCCGTGCTGGGCGATTTCTCGGCGGTGGACTACGACCGTGCCCGGGGCGAGATCCGGCGTCGATTGGCGGCGCCGGACAAGACCGAGGAGGCGCGTTTGGCGCAGGAACTCACCGAGCTCTTCCGGCGGCAATACCGCGAAGCGGCCGAGGCGGCGGGGCGGCGCTGAGCGCCGGCTCAGCTCGCCAGTTCCTGAACGTCGATTCCGTAGGTGCGGCCTTCGACGGTCAGGGCATAGTGGGCTGCCCCCCCGGCCGAAACCGGCGTGTTCGTCGGTGCGGAGACCGGAGCGGTGGCGGTGACCGGGGGCACAGGTGTGGGAGCGGGAGCCGGAGCGGGAGCCGGAGCGGGCTTGAGGAGCTTGTCGAGTTCTTGCGGGAACATCGCGTGGAGCACGGCCATCTCGTCCGTGTCCGGGAAGTTCTTCGCGCGCAGCTCCTCCTTGAGCTTGGCCATCCGCGGCGGGAGGAGGTCGGCCTGACGTTCCTCGGAGCGCTTGAGGCCGGACTGCTTCTCGACGTGGTGGAGGAGATCGGCGTAGACGGGCCCGGGAGTGCGGCCGTATTTGCCGAGGAGGACGTCGGCGGTGGGCTGGGCGATGTTCTTCCAGCGGCCGAACTTGACGTTGAGCATGGCCTGAGTGCCGACGATCTGGGAGGTCGGGGTGACGAGTGGGATCCAGCCGAGGCACTCGCGCACGTAGGGGATCTCGGCGAGCACCTGGTCGAGCTGGCCGTCCATCTTCTGCTCCTTGAGCTGGTTCCGGAAGTTGGAGAGCATGCCACCAGGAACCTGGTACACGAGGGTGGCGGTGTCGGTCTTCTCGTTGGCGGGGGAGGTGAATTTGCCGAGGTCGGCGTACACCTTCTCGAAGTGTTTGCCGAGCGCGACGAGCTTGGCGCGGTCGTAGGACGGGCAGCGGTCGAGGCCCTCGAACACGGCGAGCATGCGGAGCGTATCCGGCTGCCCGGTGCCATTGGCGAAGGGGGCGATGGAGGTGTCGATCCAGTCGACACCGGCCTGCACGGCCGCGTGATAGGAGGCGGCGGCGAGCCCAGCGGTGTCGTGACTGTGAAGGACGACGGGGAGCTTGGTGCGTTCCTTGATGCCGGCGACCAGCGCGCGGGCGATCTCCGGCTGAATCAGACCGGCCATGTCCTTGATGCAGATCGAATCGCAGCCGAGGGCGGCGATCTCCTCGGCGAGCTTGAGGAAGTTGGCGACGGTGTGGACCGGGCTGAGCGTGTAGCAGATCGTGCCCTGGGCGTGCTTGCCGGCCTTCTTCACGGCCTTGATCGCGGTGCGCAGGTTGCGGACGTCGTTGAGCGCGTCGAAGACGCGGAAGATGTCGAGGCCGCGGGCGGCGGTGGCGGCGACAAAGGCTTCGACGACGTCGTCGGGGAAGGAGGTGTACTGGACGAGATTTTGTCCGCGCAGGAGCATCATCTGCGGGGTCTTCGGGGCCGCCTTCTTGAGGGTGCCGAGGCGCTCGAAGGGGTTTTCTCCGAGGAAGCGCAGACAGGAGTCGATGGTGGCGCCGCCCCAGGTCTCGAGTGCGCCGAAGCCGAGGGAATCGAGATCCGCACAGGCGGGCAGCATCTGGGCGGTGGTCATGCGGGTCGCGGCGAGCGACTGGTGGCCATCGCGGAGGACGGTGTTGTTGAAAACGACTGGGGTGGTTTTCATCGGGAGTCGGAAGAGACGAATGAAGTTTGCAGGTCGGAAAAGGAGCGCACTAGCGTCGACATACCATGACGGTCGAAGAACGTTTGGCGAAATTTCTGAGCAAAGAACCGCAGGTCGATTCATCGGCCTACGTGGCGCGTGGCGCGATCCTGGTGGGCGACGTCCGCCTCGGACCGAAGTCCAGCGTCTGGCACGGCTGCGTGCTGCGCGGAGACATCAATTCGATTGAAATCGGCGAGGGAAGCAACGTCCAAGATGGCACCATGGTGCACCTCGCCGACAACTACGGCGTGAAGGTGGGCAAGTATGTGACCATTGGTCACGCGGCCATGATCCACGCCTGCACGATCGGCGACGGCTGCCTGATCGGCATGCAGGCGACGATCCTCGACGGCGCGGAGGTCGGCGAGGGCTCGATCGTGGGCGCGAACTCGCTGGTGACGGGTGGCACGAAGATTCCGCCGAACTCGCTGGTGATGGGTTCGCCCGCCAAGGTGGTCCGGGCGCTCAAGCCGGAGGAACTCGGCAAGGGCCGGGCCTTTGCCGAGAAGTACGTGACCGTGGCCGCCACCCACAAGGCGAAGTTCGGCAACAGCGCGGGGTGAGCCTGCGCGAGCAGTTCCGGAGGTTCAAACGCGAGCTCCGGCTTTACCGGAACATCCTGGCCGACTCGCGGACGCCGCGGCGGACGAAGCTGTTGCTGGGGCTGGCCGTGGCCTACGCCGTCAGCCCGGTGGATCTGATCCCGGATTTCATCCCGGTGCTCGGTCACCTCGACGACCTCGTCGTGGTGCCGGTGCTGGTCTGGCTGGCGCTGCGAACGATTCCGCGAGGGCTGCTCGAGGAGCACAGAAGGGCGATCGACGAGCGGGTGCCAGAACCGCCGCGCGGCTGCTGAGCGGTGGGCACGAAAAAGCCCGGGGCGCACGAGGCGCACCGGGCTTGAAGCTTTCAGAGCGTTGACGCGATCAGAGGCGGGAGGTGAGGAGTGCCTTCTCGGCCACCAGCTCCTTGGGGAGGTTGGTGTAGAGCTTCACGAAGTGCTCTTCGTGGCCCACGACTTCCTTCTTCCACTCGTCGACATTGATGGCGAGGACGGCCTCGAGCTTGGCGGCGTCGAAGTCCTTCAGGCCGGTGATGTCGATGTCCTTCGAGTACGGCACCCAGCCGATCGGGGACTCCTTGGCGGCGGCCTTGCCGTTGACGCGGTCGACGATCCACTTGAGCACGCGCATGTTGTCGCCGAAGCCCGGCCACATGAACTTGCCTTCCGCGCTCTTGCGGAACCAGTTCACGTGGAAGATCTGCGGGAGGTTGGTGGCGCGCTTCTGCATGCTGAGCCAGTGGGCGAAGTAGTCGCCCACGTTGTAGCCGGTGAAGGGCAGCATGGCCATCGGGTCGCGGCGGACCTGGCCGATGGTGCCGGCGGCGGCGGCGGTCATCTCGGAGCCCATGGTG
>JAEXPL010000374.1 GCA_023446865.1 Verrucomicrobiota bacterium
AAGTTCTCGATCTACACCCGTAACACTTCCTCGGGCACGTACTCCGACTGGAAGGAGCTCGCGATGACGCAGCGCGACTACGCCGGTTCCTCCCAGAAGATGGCCGGCAACGAGCAGATCGCCGCCGAGGTGGCCAAGAACCCGAACGGCATCGGCTACGTGGGCCTCGCCTACATTCACGTGCCCGGCATCCGGGTCGTCGCCATCGTGACCAAGGACGGCAAGGCCGTGTTGCCCAACGACGAGACCGTGCAAGCGAAGGTCTATCCTTACGCCCGCCCGACGTTCTTCTACACCAACGGCGAGCCGAGCGGTCTGACGGCCCAGTTCGTCGAGTTCATGCTCGGTGCCGAGGGCCAGGCCATCGCCAAGAAGATCGGGTTCGTCCCGGTGGGGAAACAGTAACTCGACGCGGCACAGGTAGGGCCGGTCTTCGACCGGCCGCCGGAGACATGAGCTCGCACGCCGGCTCGGGTCGAAGGCGTCCAGTCCGAGACTGGACCTGCGGGGCTGGCATGCTGGCTAGTAGGGCCGGTCTCCGACCGGCTGCGGAAGACGTGAGCTGGTAAGCCGGCTTACGTCCGAGGAGTCCAGTCGGAGACTGGACCTACTTTCCGGGCATGCCGGCCCGGCCTCAACGGCCCCACTTTGTGTCGCCCGGCGGCTTTTAGGTTGAACCAACCACATCGTCTCCACGACCTTCCTCCCGCCCGTTTCTGCCACCGCATCATGGCCAACGACACCCAGGAGCCTATCGCCGTCACCCACTCCGTGCGCAAGCAGCTGCTGGCCCCCGGCAAGTTCCGGCTCTTCGGCAAGAATCGCGAT
Organism: Verrucomicrobiota bacterium; assembly: GCA_023446865.1. Lineage (GTDB taxonomy): Bacteria > Verrucomicrobiota > Verrucomicrobiia > Opitutales > Opitutaceae > CAJCBL01. The sequence goes on from JAEXPL010000374.1 coordinate 829, forward strand.
TGGTGGATCAAGCACTTCTTCGAGGGCAATGCCGCGCTCTCGATCGTGGTGCTGCTGCTCATCGTCTTCACGCTCTTCCGCGAGGCGGCCGGCTTCATGCCGGGCAACCGCCACAACCTCGAGGTCTACCGCCGCGCCGGGCTTGAGTACGTCGACATCCTCAAGCGCGAGACCGATGCCTTTGCCGCGCTCGGCCGCGAGCTCTCCGCCACCCGGCTCGCGTGGTTCGAAGCGCTGCGCGCCGAGGGGCTTTCCGCCGAGGAGGCCAACGCGCGCCTCGCCGCGCTGGACGAGATCGACACCCGCCTGGTCGACGCCGTCGGGCCGTTGCGCGACATCGTCTCCGAGATGACCGACCACGCCTCCGGCGTGAAGGAGCGAGCCAAGGTCGCCGAGGACATGCGCGAGGTGCGGGCCAATCTGCTCGCCGGTATCGAAGGCGCGGATCCCGCGCGCGCCGCCTCCCTCAAGGCCCAGGCCGAGGCGGTGGAGATCGAGGCGATCGATTACGCGACCGAGGTCGTGGCGCTCACCGCGCGCCTGCCCGAAATCCAGGCGGCCAACCGCGCTCTCTCCGCGGAGCTCGGCGCGATCGTCGCCGCGCTCCCGACCGCCCCCGAGGCGGCCGTGGCCAAGCGCCTGCAGCGTTTCGCCCGCGAACTCGAGGAGTTTCGCGCCGGCCTTCCGCGCGCCGAGGGCGAACTCGTGCGCTGGCGGGCCGACGAGCCCATCGGATTCTTCGAGGCCTTCAATGCCTTCCTCTTCGGCCGCACGTGGGTGACGGCCAGTTTCTGGCAAGACTGGTACGGCGTGCTGCCGCTGTTCTTCGGCTCGTTCTTCATCTCGATGCTCGCGCTGGCCATCGCTATCCCGCTCGGCGTGTGCGCGGCGCTCTATGTGAACCAGGTCGCCCGTGCGTCCGAGCAGCGTTTCATCAAGCCGTACATCGAGTTCATCTCGGCCATCCCCAGCGTCGTGCTCGGATTCTTCGGCATCGCGATGCTCGGCGAGACGCTGCGCCTGGTCTCGCAGGTGCCGTGGCTCTCGTGGGTACCCGGTTTTCCGATGCAGGAGCGCCTCAACGCCTTCACGGCCGCCGCGCTGCTCGCCCTCATGGCGATCCCCACGATCTTCACGCTCGCCGAGGATGCGCTCCAGAACGTGCCCAAGGCCCTGCGCGAGGCCTCGCTCGCCCTCGGTGCCACGCGCCTGCAGACGATCGTGAAGATCATCCTGCCCGCCGCGCTCTCCGGCATCACCGCCGCGGTGCTGCTCGGCTTCGGCCGCGTGATCGGCGAGACGATGGTGGTGCTGCTCTGCGCGGGCAACCGCATCGCCGTCCCGGATCTCACGGCCGGCCTCGGCGTGGCCTTCCAGCCGGTGCACACGATGACCGGCATCGTCGCCCAGGAGATGGGCGAGGTGGTGCGCGGCAGCCTGCACTATCGCGCGCTCTTCATGGTGGGCAGCCTGCTCTTCCTGCTCTCGCTCGCCGTCAACTATGGCGCCCAGAAGATCGTGCGCCGCTACCGCCTCCCGCAGACCTGATGCGCCCCATGAACAATCCAGTCGCAATGCAGGCGAGGGTAGGGCGAACCATCCCCGGTGAGCCGTCGGCAATGGGGTGGGCAGAGTCCTCGACCCGCTTGAGGGCAAGCGGGTCCACCCGCAGAGGTATTCAACTCCCTGGATATTCGGCTCCTCGCTTGCGGGTGGACCGCGTTGCCCCCAACGCGGTCGCGTGCCTGAGCCGAAGCATCGCGCGACAGCTTCTCTCCAGTTTTTCCGGAGGTCCCTCCGCATGACCCCGCGTCCCGATTTCCCCGCCCGTCGTTCGATCCTCCGCCAGCCCTCGTGGGCGGCGCGTTGGGAGGCGACGCTGTTTCTCCTTCTGCGGGTCGCCACCTACGGCGTGCTGCTGGCGGCGGCCGTGATCTTCATCGACATCGGCTGGAAGGGCGGCCGCGTGATCTTCCGCGCCGAGGCGCCGTTCATCAACGTGCCGTTCCTCACCCAAGCGCCGGAGTCGTTGCACGTGCTCAAGATGCCCGACGGCACCACGCTCAAGCTGGGCGACCGCGAGTACCGCGCCTTCAACGAGGCGCACCCCGAGCAGGTGAAGGCGGCGCGCTCCGAGACCTACGTCTATTCGGCCGGCGGCATCTTCCCGAACATCGTCGGTACCGTGCTGCTCGTGCTCGGTTCGATGGCGATCGCGCTCGTGCTCGGCGTGTGCAGCGCGATCTATCTGAGCGAGTACGCCAAGGACGGGCCGCTCGTGCGCCTCGTGCGGCTCTCGATCGCCAACCTCGCGGGCGTGCCCTCGATCGTGTTCGGCCTCTTCGGTTTCGGTCTCTTCGTCGTGGCCTTGGGCTGGAACGTGTCGCTGCTCGCGGGCTGGTTCACGTTGGCGTTCATGGTCCTGCCGATCATCATCACGGCCGGCGAGGAGGCGCTGCGCGCCGTGCCGAAGGGCCTGCGCGAGGGCGCGCTGGCGCTGGGCGCGACCAAGTTCCAGACGATCCGCACCAACGTGCTGCCCTACGCGCTGCCGGGCATCCTCACCTCGTCGGTGCTGGCCGTGGCCCGCGTCGCCGGCGAGACCGCGCCGATCATGTTCACCGCCGCCTACGTCGTGCGCGACCAGATGCCGTGGCAGGTCGACAAGTGGACCGACTTCTTCTTCCAGGGCGTGATGGCGCTGCCGTACCACATCTACGTCGTCGCCTCGAAGATCCCGCAGAACGACTACACGCGCGACGTGCAGTACGGCACCGCCTTCGTGTTCCTCTTCACCGTCGCCGCCATCGCGCTCACCGCGATCCTCCTGCGCGCCCGGTTGCGCAAACAGTACCGCTGGTAAACGCCCCGCTCCCTTCCGCCTCCGCCATGCCCACCGAGCAAACGCTTCCCGCCGCCCCGTCCGTGCCGCCCCAGACCGCGCCGGCGCCTGCCACGCCTCCGATCGTCGAGATTGACCATCTCAACTTCTTCTACGGCGAGAAGCAGGCGCTCTTCGACGTGACGCTCGGCATCCCCGAGAAGCAGGTCACCGCTTTCATCGGACCCTCCGGCTGCGGCAAGACCACGCTGTTGCGCTGCCTCAACCGCATGAACGACCTAGTCGATGTCGCCCGCATCGGCGGCGGCGAGATCCGCATCGACGGCATCAACATCTACGACCCGCGCGTCGACGTGATCGAACTGCGCAAGCGCGTGGGCATGGTGTTCCAGAAGTCGAACCCGTTCCCGAAATCGATCTACGAGAACATCGCCTACGGCCTGCGCCTCCACGGCATCAAGCAGAAGTCCAAGCTCGATGAGATCGTCGAGAAGAGCCTGCGCGGTGCGGCGCTCTGGGACGAGGTGAAGGATCGCCTGCACGACAGCGGCATGGGCCTCTCCGGCGGCCAGCAGCAGCGGCTCTGCATCGCCCGCGCCATCGCCGTCGAGCCCGATGTGATCCTCATGGACGAGCCGTGCTCGGCGCTCGATCCGATCGCGACGGCGAAGGTCGAGGAGCTCATCCACGAGTTGAAGGAGCGCTACACGATCGTGATCGTCACCCACAACATGCAGCAGGCCGCCCGCATCTCCGACCGCACGGCGTTCTTCTACCTCGGCAAGTTGATCGAGTTTGCCGACACCCAGAAGATCTTCATGAAACCCTCCAACCCGCAGACCGAGGCCTACGTCTCCGGACATTTCGGCTGATTCCCGCCGCTCGCGCCCAACCATTCCTGCCTCTTCGCCTACCTCATGAAACGTTTCTTCGACGCCGAACTGGAAACCCTCCGCTCCCACCTCGTGCAGATGGGCGAGAAGTCCATCGAGCAGGTCCGCCTCGCCATTCGCGCCGTGGTCGAGCGCGACTCGGAGATCGCCCGCCAAGTGCGTGCCGGTGACGACACGCTCGACCGCCTCGAGGTGCAGATCGATGAGGAGGGCATGCGCTACATGTCGCTGCGCAACCCGCTTGCCACCGACCTGCGGCTGGTCGTCGTGGGCATGAAGGCCGGGCATGACCTCGAACGCGTGGGCGACGAGGCCAACAACATCGCCAAACGCGCCATCCGGCTCGCCCACGAGCCGCCGGTGAAGCCGCTGGTCGATCTGCCGCGCATGGCCGAGATCGCGCTGAGCATGCTGCGCGACGCCCTCGACTGCTTCCTGCAGCACGACAACGAGAAGGCGCTCGCCGTGATCCGCCGCGACCAGGAGGTCGACGATCTCAACAAGCAGATCTACCGCGAGCTCTCCAGCTACATGGTGGAGAAGCCGGATACGATCTCGCGGGCGCTGGAGCTGATGTTCATCTCGAAGTCGATCGAGCGCATTGCCGACCATGCCACGAACATCGCCGAGGAGATGGTTTACCTCGCGAAGGGCGAGGACATCCGCCACCAGGACGAACTGAAGAAGGCGCCGAAGGCCGGGTGAGCCGAGCGTAGCGGAACGCTTCGCCGCCCGCCCGTCACTGCACGCCGCAGGCGTGCAGGAGTTTCACGGCGAAGTAGCCGAGCAGGCCCGTGACGGGCAGGGTGAGCACCCACGCCCAGACGATCCGGCCGACCACGCCCCACTTCACGGCACTGAACCGTTTCACCGTGCCCACGCCCATGATCGCGGTGGAGATCACGTGGGTGGTCGAAACCGGGATGCCGAAGTGCGAGGCGGTGAGGATCACCGCGCCGGCGCTGGTCTCGGCCGCGAAGCCGTGGATGGGCTGCAGCTGCACCATCTTGTGGCCCATCGTGCGGATGATGCGCCAGCCGCCGCCCGCCGTGCCGGCGGCCATGGTGAGCGCGCAGCTGAGGATGACCCACGAGGGGATGTCGGCGGTGGGCTGGTGGAGGAAATGCAGCCAGGAGGGCAAGTTCTCGAGGAGTCCGGCCTTGGTGCTGGTGAAGAGCGCGAGGGTGATGATGCCCATCGTCTTCTGCGCGTCATTCGAACCATGGCTCAGCCCCATGATGCCGGCGCTGACGAGCTGGAGTTTGCCGAAGAGGGAGTTGACGAGGCGCGGCGTGGCTTTGCGCAGGATCATGTAGAGCAGCGCCATGAACAGCGCCGCCACGATGAAGCCCATGATCGGGGAGGTGACCATCGGCATGACGACCT
>JAEXPL010000459.1 GCA_023446865.1 Verrucomicrobiota bacterium
CACGCCACTGTAGTTGCCGTCAATCAATGGCGGCGCCGGCGCTCGCCCCCGCGGGGAAACTGGAGATGTCAGTGTGTTCGCACGCGCTCCCCCGCGCGCATCCTTCGCCCCACTTGGGGCGAGGCGAAGCTGCGCTCTCGCCGGCCCAGGCTGGGGCGAACGCGAGCCAAGGATCGAGCGACGAACGCCAAACCACCCGGGACCAAACTTGCGGTACGACGGCCATCGGGGGTCGGTCCGGCCGGTCAGGCACCCGATGTCTTTCTCCCGACACGTGTCGGGATGGTTGGCTGAGGATTTTGCATTCGCGCGTACCGTTGTGCCGTTGCAGAAAGCGTCTCCGAACCATGTCCGCCCCGCGGCCCAAACTCCTCTCGTACCTGCTCGGCGTGCCCGGCGCGCTGAAGGTGTGGCAGCTGTTCTCGCACTCGCGGGCGCGGCTCAACCTCGCCGACATGCGCCGCGACTACGCACTCGCCGGCCTCGCCGAGACCGACGCGCCGGCCGACGATCCCTGGCCGCTCTGGGAGCGCTGGCTCGACGACGCGGTGAAGGGCGGTATCCGCGAGCCGAATGCCATGGTCGTCTCCACCGCCGACGCGGACGGGCGGCCCTCCTCGCGGCTGGTGCTGCTGAAGGGCGCGGACCGCCGCGGCTTCGTGTTCTACTCGAACTTCGAGAGCCGCAAGGGCGCGGAGCTGGCGGTCAACCCGCGGGCGTCGCTGCTCTTCCCGTGGCACGATCTCGAGCGGCAGGTGATCATCACGGGCGCGGTCGAGAAGGTTTCGGCGGAGGAGACTGCGGGCTATTTCCACTCGCGCCCGCTCGGCAGCCAGGTGGGCGCGTGGGCCTCGGCGCAGAGCTCGGTGCTCGCCGATCGCGCCGAGCTGGAGCGCCGGGTCGAGGCGCGCATGGCGGAGTTCCAGGGCAAGGTGGTGCCGGTGCCGCCGTTCTGGGGCGGGTACCGCGTGGTGCCCGCGACGATCGAGTTCTGGCAGGGCCGCCCGAGCCGGCTGCACGACCGCCTGCGCTACGCCCGCCAGCCCGACGGCGCGTGGAAACGCGACCGGCTCTCGCCGTGATCTCCTGATTCTCCGGGCCGGATCTTCGGAGTGGTTGAACCACTGATGGACTCCGCCAAGGAACGAAGCCTTGGAGATGTCCTGCGGCTGATCGCCGCAGGGGCGGTGGGTGTCGGCGCCCGCTGATCGCGGGCGGGAGGAGGGTCGCTGTAGTCGGCATTGGTGATCCCGGCCAGGCACCTTGCTGGGGCGTGGCACCGGCGGTGGCGAAGCCGGCTACAGGCAAGATGCTCGGGCGGACGCTGCGCTCACGCGCAGCGCTACAGGAGAAGGCCGAGTACCTGCGCGGTCTGGTATCGGTGTGGATTAGTGTGCATCAGTGGTTCCACGATCCGAGGTCCGGCTCCCTGAGTTCGTGAGCTCCAGATTCTCCGTGTCCCGGGGGCAGTCGCGGGGCGGGGAGGTTTGTGGCGCTGCATTCTTCGCAAACTTCGCTACGTTCTGGCGCGTCCCCGTTCTCCCGATGAAACTCTACCTCGTCCGCCACGCCCACGCCCTGTCCGATGCCGAAGATCCGACGCGTCCGCTCAGCGCGAAGGGGCGCGAGGCGGCGCAGCTGATGGCGCGCTGGCTGCGCGAGCATGCGCCGCTCGACGTGGTCGAGGTGTGGCACAGCCCCCTCGTGCGCGCCCGTGAGACGGCCGAGCTGCTCGCGGAGGGGCTGCGCCTGAAGGCTCCGCTGCGCGAGGTGGCGGGTCTGTTGCCCGAGGATCTGCCCGCGCCGATGGCGGCGGCGCTGGGTCGGCATGGCGACTCGTTGATGATCGTGGGCCACGAGCCGTTCCTCTCCACGCTCGCGGGCCAGCTGCTCGGCGTTCCGGACGGCGGCGGGATCGAGTTCCGCAAAGGGGCCGTGATCTGCCTCGAGCGCATCGTCCGCGGCGCGCCGTGGAGCCTGTGCTGGTCGGTGAACCCGTATCTGATCGCCGGTGATCGGTGAGTGGTGGACGGTGAGCGGGGCGATGCGCTCGCGCGCATTGCTACAGAGGCCGGAGCGGCACAAGGCCGGTGGGCGGCTTCGGAGGCGGCATCGCTGCTTTCGCGAGCAGCGCCACACTGAAGGGCTGCTTTCGGGGATTGGATCGGCCGGGAAGCTCGGTTGAGACTCCGGCGATGCGCATCCTCCTCACCGGTGCCTCGGGTCTGCTCGGCGGCAACTTCGCCGCGGTGGCGGCGCGTGCCGGGCACGAGGTGGTCGGGACGGTGGGCACCTGGGCCGGATCGGAGATTCCAGGTCTCGCACAGCAGCTCCGCCTCGACCTGACCGACGGCGACGCGCTCGCCGCGGTGGTGCGCGCGGCGCGACCGGAGGCGATCGTCAATTGCGCGGCGATGTCCGAGCCAGCGCAGTGCGACCGCGAACCGGAGCGGTCCGCGGCCCTCAACGTGGCGCTGCCACGGCGTCTGGCGGAGCTGGCCGTGCAGCTGGGCGCGCGGCTCGTGCATGTGTCCAGCGAGCAGGTGTTCGACGGCTCGCGGGCGCCGTACCGCGTGGGCGATCCGGTGGCGCCGCTTACGCTCTACGGTCGCCAGAAGGTGGAGTCGGAACGCGCCGTGCTCGCCGCGGCCCCGCGATCCGCGGCGGTGGTGCGGGTGCCGCTGCTCCTCGGCCACAGCCCGGGCGGCCGCCGCAGCGTGCACGAGCGGCTGCTGCGCGACTGGGCCGAGGGGCGGGTGGCGCGCCTGTTCACCGACGAGATCCGCCAGGTCTGCCTGGCCGACAACCTCGCGGCCGTGCTGCTGGAGCTGTGCGCGCCCGCGGCGCCGGGCGGAATCCTCCACTGGGCGGGCGCGGAACCAATTTCCCGCTACGAACTCGGCTGTGCGATCGCGCGCCGCTTCGGGCTCGACCCCGCGCAGCACATCGTCGCCACGCAGCTGGCGGGCACGCCGCTCGCGGCGACACGGCAGGCCGACCTGTCGATGGATCTGCGGCCGCTGAGCGAGCTGCTCGCGACGAAGCCCGAGCCGCTCGCCGCGCAAGTGGCGCGGTTGGCGGTGCCGGTCGAACTGCGGGAGGTGTAGGCGCGGCCGAGGTTGTGGCTGGTGCTGGAGCCGGGAGCGCCGCCACCGGTCCGTTCCGACACCGGAATTTCGGAGGATTGGAACCACTGATGGGCATTCGCCAAAGGGCGAAGCCTGGAGGGGGGCCTGCGGCTGATCGCCGCTGGGGTGGGGGGTGCCGGCGCCCGCTGATCGCGGGCGGTCGCCACGCTCGCGCACAACGCCACCGGAGAATGGCGCGGTTGTATTCTGAGCTTGGTGCCCGCGGTCGGTTCGCCAAGCTGGCCTCGGCCCCCGCATGCCGAACCCCTGTTCATCATGCGTAATTCGAAAAAGCCCCAGCTGGTTGGTGCCCAAGAACGAACGATCGAGTCGAGGATTGTGACGATCCGTGGGACGAGAGTGCTCTTGGATCTCGACCTCGCCGCGATCTACGGTGTATCGACCAAGGCGCTCAACCAAGCGGTGAAGCGCAATGGAGACCGGTTTCCCGGCGACTTCATGTTCCAACTCACCGCCGAGGAGAAAGCGGAGGTGGTCACAATTTGTGACCACCTCGCACGCCTGAAGTTCTCACCAGTCCTCCCCTACGCCTTCACGGAGCACGGGGCGATCATGGCGGCGAATGTGCTCAATTCGCCGCAGGCGGTGCGCATGAGCGTGTTCGTGGTGCGGGCGTTCGTGCAAATGCGCGCGCTGCTCGGCAGCACCGCGGAGCTGGCGCGGCAGTTGGCGGCGCTGGATCGGCGGCTCACGGGCCGGCTCGACGGCCACGAGGCGGCGATCGTCGAGGTGCTGCACCGGATCATGACGTTGATCGATCCGCCCCCTCCTCCGCCGGAGCCGCCGCGGCGGCGGATCGGTTTTCTGGCGAAAGGCAGGTAACCGCCCTTCGACTGGCTCAGGGTGCGGCAGGAGCCGCAGTGGACTGTGGACAGTGGGCGGCGGGCGTCAGCGTCCATCGGTGTGCTCTGCCGTAAGGCAGAGCGGTTCATTCTCCGGGGTCCGTTTCCTGATTCCCTGATTTCCCCATTCCTTCCGCCGCCATCCGTTCCTGAGTTCGTGAGTTCCAGATTCTCCGATTCGGATTTCCGGAGGTTTTGAACCACTGATGGGCTTCGCCAATGGGCGAAGCCTTGAGGGTGTCCTGCGGCTGATCGCCGCAGGGGTGGTGGGGGTTGGCGCCCGCTGATCGCGGGCGGGAGCGAAATGCGCACGCGTTCCGCCACCCTGAACC
>JAEXPL010000313.1 GCA_023446865.1 Verrucomicrobiota bacterium
TGGCGCCTTCCTCCCCGCGCACGATGCCGGCACCCCAAATCCCCGCTTGACCTCTTTTCTTCGCCAGCTACCTTGCTTGCACAAGGTAGCTTACCAAAACCGCCCTCCCGCTCGTGAGCCTCGACGAAAAATTCTCCGCCCTGCGCAAAGGCCTGCTCGAGTTCCTGCTGCTGAAGATCATCGCGGCCGACAAGGTCTACGTCGCCGACATCCTCCGCCAGCTGCGCGACACCGAGTTCGCCACCCAGGAGGGCACGCTCTACCCGCTGCTGAGCAAAATGCGGCGCGAAGGCCTCCTCGACCACGAGTGGCAGGAGTCCGAGGCCGGCCCGCCCCGCAAATACTACAAGCTCACCGCCAAGGGCCGCGACCACCTCCGCGAGCTCACCGACTACTGGAACAAGATCCACGGCACCGTGAAGGGCCTCGGCCCGTAACCGTCCCGCTCCGTCACCCTCTTTCCGCCAACTCCCGTCCGCACTCCGATGAACAAGGTCATCACCATCCACCTCCACGGCTTCGCCTTCCAGTTGGAGGAAGCCGGCTACGACGCCCTCCGCGCGTACCTCGACCACGCCGAACGCCAGCTCGCCGCCAACCCCGACAAGGCCGAGATCCTCGCCGACATCGAACAGGCCATCGCCGACAAGTTCCGCGCCTTCCTCAACGCCAACCGCAACGTCGTCCTCGCCACCCAAGTCCAGTCCGTGCTCGCCGAGATGGGGCCGGTCACCGACGACTCCGCGGCCGCCGCCGAGTCGGGGCAGGACGCGCCGCGGACCGCCGCCGGATCGACCGCGCAAGCCTCCGCGGGCACCGCCACCGCAAAGCCCTCCGGTACCGCCACACCGCCCCCGCGCCGCCTCTACCGGCTCACCGACGGCGCAATGATCGCCGGCGTCTGCAACGGCCTCGCCGCCTACCTCGGCGTCGCTCCTCACCTTATCCGGATCATCGCGGTGGTCTTCACCTGCATGAGCTTCGGCACGGTCGCGATCGCCTACGGCATCGGAGCGCTCGTGATTCCGGAGGCGAAGACGCCCGAGGAGCTTGCCGCAGCCAGGAGTCCGGCGCCCACCGCGCAGGAGTTCATCCGCATGGCGCGCGACGGATATTACGCCGGGATGAAATCCTTCCCCGACCGCGAGGCGCGCCGCGAGTGGAAGCGCAAATTCCGCCGGGAAATGCGCGAATGGCGCTGGCATGCCCGCCACGGCATGCCGTGCCCGCCGCCCGGAGTCGCGCCCATGCCTCCGCCGGTCGGATACCCGATCATCCTCCCCCTCCTCGCGGCCCTGAAGACGGTGATTCACCTCGGCTGCCTCTTCCTCGTGATCATGCTCATCGCCACCGGCTCGCTCTTCGGCGTGGCGTTGCCCGGCGGCATCCCGACCTGGCTCGGTGTCATCCTGCTCCTGTTGATCTGCAACGTCATCCTCGCGCCCGTGAAGGCGCTCCACCGCGCCTACTACGCCCGGCTCTACGGCTGGCCGACCTACCCGTGGAATCCTCTCGTCGATGTCGGCCAGGCCGTGCTCGTGCTGTTTTGCGTTCTCTTCGGGCTCTGGATGATGGACCACTTCGTGCCCGGCTTCCACGACGTCCTGGAGAACTTCCCCTCCTTCTGTCGCAATATCTTCGCCGCCATCCAGGACTGGTGGGGCCACCGGTGACGCGCCGCTCGCGTGGCGGGCGTTGCGATGGCCCTCCGTAAGCCCGGCCCTCGGCGCTCGTCTCTCGACCGGCCGTTTCCATTCTTTCCGCTCTTTCCGGTCTCCGCTTTCCGGTTTCCGGTCTCGCCCCTCAGTCGCCCAGGCAGGTGCCGACGCGGCGGGCGGACTCGACCCACCAGTGGTCGACCGGCACGGTTTTGATGCCTTTGGCGACCTTCGCGATCGGGACCGGCACGAGCGCATCGCCGCGCGCGGCGACCATGTAGCCATACTTCCCTTGCCGGATGAGCTCCACGGCGGCGGTGCCGAGGCGGGTGGCGAGCAGGCGATCGTGGCACGAGGGCGTGCCGCCGCGCTGCACGTAGCCGAGAATCGTCACCCGCGCCTCGAGGTGCGTGAGTTCCTCGAGCAGTTTCGCGAGCCGCATCGTGTGGCCCGCGCGGGCCTTGTCCCAGGCGGCGAGCGCCTGCTTGGCCGCCTTCTTCTCGGTGTCGTTGGTCGCCTTGTCGCGGCGGCGCAACAGAAGCTCCAACTCCTTGGCGTCGGACGCGGACAGCGCACCCTCGGCCACCGAGACGATGCTGAAATTCGACCCGTGCTCGGAGCGACGCCGGATCGCGGCGGCGACCTTCTCCACGTCGTAGGGAATCTCCGGGATCAGAATCACGTCGGCCCCGCCGGCGACGCCGGCCCCGAGGGCGAGCCAGCCGGCGCGGTGGCCCATGATCTCGGCGATGATGATGCGGTGGTGGCTGTGCGCCGTGCTGTGCAGGCGGTCGAGCGTTTCCGTCGCGATGCCCAACGCGGTGTCGAACCCGATGGTGTCGTCGGTGATGGCGACGTCGTTGTCGATGGTCTTGGGGAGCGAGACGATGTTGAGGCCCTTCTCGATGAGGCGCGCGGCGTTCTTGTGCGTGCCGCCGCCGCCGATGCAGACCAGCGCATCGAGCCTGTGACGCTTGTAGGTCTTCACGATCGCACCCGTCATATCCTTCGTGGTGCCGTCTTCCTGCGGCATGCGGTGCGGTTTGTCGCGCGAGGTGCCGAGCACCGTGCCGCCGAGCGTAAGCATCCCGACCAGGCCACGTTTGTCCAAGTTCACCCAGCGGTCCTCGATCATGCCAAGGAACCCGTCACGGAAGCCGATCAGCTCCCAGCCGTACTGGCCGACGGCCGTCTTGCCGACGGCGCGGATGGCGGCGTTGAGGCCGGGGCTGTCGCCGCCGGCGGTGAGGATACCGATGCGCTTGGTGCGGGTCTTCTTGGTGGTGGCCATGGGGAGGAGCGGCGGGAAGTTGGCGCGCCGGTACGCCTTCCGCAAACCCGCGGTTGTTAAATTTCGCCGACACCCGATCGCTGGCGCCGGCTTGACGCCACGATTCATCGACCGACCGTCACAGACCGCCCGCCCCGCGGCGCTCGCTTGCTGCAGACGCGGCAGCGACTAACGCTCCCCCACGCATGTCACCCCGCAGCCTTCTCCCCTTGCTTGCCCTCGTCACCCTGCCGACTCTGCGCGCCGCCGAGCCGCCGATGGCCGAGGTGATCCGCGACGACTTAGCCTTCGCCGCCGCCCAGTACTCGACCATGCTCACGCGCCTGCAGGGCGACCCGCTGCTGCCGCGCACCGCCGCCGCCGGCAAGGTCGTGACGGTGGCGCCCGAGGACTGGACCAGCGGCTTCTTCCCCGGCTCGCTCTGGTTCGTCTACGAGTTCACGGGCGACACGAAGTGGAAAACCGCCGCCGAGGACTTCACCGGCCGCCTCGAACGCATCCGGCACTTCACCGGCAACCACGACGTCGGCTTCATGCTCGGTTGCAGCTACGGCCAAGGACTCCGCCTCACCGGCCGCGCCGACTACCGCGCCGTGCTCCTCGACGGCGCCCAGGCCCTCGCCACCCGCCACAAGCCCGAGGTCGGCCTCATCCGCTCGTGGGACTTCGGCGACTGGAAGTACCCGGTCATCATCGACAACATGATGAACCTCGAGCTGCTCACCTGGGCCGCCCGCGAAGGCGGCGACACCCGGTTGCGCGACATCGCCCTCAGCCACGCCACCAAGACGCTCGCCAACCACTTCCGCCCCGACGCCTCCTGCGTCCACGTCGTCGACTACGATCCGGCAACCGGCGCCGTGCTCAAGAAGCAGACCTGGCAGGGCACCTCCGATGACTCCGCCTGGGCCCGCGGCCAAGCCTGGGCCCTCTACGGCTACACCGCGATGTACCGCGAGACCCGTCGGCCCGAGTTCCTTGCGCAGGCTCACCGCGTGGCCCGCTTCATCCTCGACCACCCGCACCTCCCGGCCGACAAGATTCCGTATTGGGACTTCGATGCGCCCGACATCCCCGCCGCGCCGCGCGACACCTCGGCCGCCGCTCTCATCGCCTCGGCGCTGATCGAGCTCAGCGGTTTCGCCGAGCCCGCCGCGGCCCGCGAATACCTCGCCGTCGCCGAGCAACAGCTCCGCGCCCTCTCGTCGCCCGCCTACCGGGCGAAGGTGGGCGAGAACGGCGGTTTCCTGCTCCTGCATTCCGTGGGCCAGTTCCCGCAGGGCCGCGAGATCGACGTTCCGCTCGTCTACGCCGATTACTACTTCCTCGAGGCGCTGCTGCGTCTCCGTGCGAAACTGCCGGCGACGACCGCAGGCCGCTGAGCAGGCCGGCGCAGATCGCGGCGGCACGCGAACCTGCCGCCCATCCCGGCAAATCACCGCCGGCGGAAATCACGTCGCACTTCCGCAGGGTGCGCATTGTCTGATGCCGGACCCCATCCACGGCGCAATCCGGCGCCGCGGTTCTCCGCCACCACCGCCGCCATGAAGACCATCCTTCCGCTCGCGCTTCTCGCCCTCGCCTGTTTCACCCCCGGTGCCGCCGCGGCCGCACCCGACAGCCAACCGCCACTCGTCCCGATGCGGGATTTCTTCCGCAATCCGGAGAAAACGGGCTTCGCTCTCTCGCCCGACGGTTCCCACCTCGCCTGGTTGCAGCCCTGGCAGAGCCGCCTGAACATCCACGTCCAGAAGATCGGCTCGCCCGAGGTGGTTCGAGTGACCGGCGCCACCGACCGCGACATTCGGCGGTTCTTCTGGAAGGGCAACGGCCACCTCGCCTACCTCCGCGACCAGGGCGGCGACGAGAACTTCCGGCTCTACTCCGTGGCGATCGACGGCACCGGCTTCAAAGAGCTCACGCCCTTCGAGAAGGTCCGCACCCAACTCGTCGACGGCCTCGAGGACCACGACACGGACGCCATCATCGAGCTCAACCGCCGCAATCCCGAGGTCTTCGACGCCTACCGCATCAACCTCACCACCGGAGAGCTCACCCTTCTCGCCGAGAACCCCGGCAACATCACCAGCTGGATCGCCGACTGGGACGGGCGCATCCGCGTCGCCCTCACAACCGACGGCGTGAACAGCAGCCTGCTCTACCGCGAGGACGAGAAGGCGCCATTCCGCACCGTGCTCACCACCACGTTCCGCGAGACGGTGCAGCCGTTCTTCTTCACGTTCGACAACCACGACCTCTACGCCGCCTCCAACCTCGGCCGCGACAAACAGGCCGTCGTCCGCCTCGATCCCGCCACCGGCAAGGAGCTCGAGGTGCTCTTTGAACACCCCGTGGTGGATGTCGCCGATCTGCTCGCGTCGCGGCACCGCAAGATCGTCACCGGCGCCGCCTTCACCGTCGACCGTCGCGGCTACAAGTTCTTCGACGACGCCCGCGCCCGCCTCCAGGTCGATCTCGAGCGCCGCCTGCCCGGCTACGAGGTCTCCGTCACCAGCATGAGCCGCGACGAATCGAAATGCCTGGTGCGCACCTACAGCGACAAGTCGCTCGGCGCGTACTATTTCTACGACCTCGCCTCCGCACGGTTCGAGAAGCTCGTCGACGTAAGCCCGTGGCTCGACGAGACCCGGATGGCCGACATGCAGCCGATCGCGTTCAAGGCCCGCGACGGCCTTCCCCTCACCGGCTACCTCACCACGCCGAAGGGCGTGCCCGCCCGCCATCTCCCGCTCGTCGTCATCCCGCACGGCGGCCCGTGGACCCGCGACGAATGGGGCTTCGATCCCGAGGCCCAGTTCCTCGCCAACCGCGGGTACGCCGTACTCCAGCTCAACTTCCGCAGTTCCACCGGTTTCGGCCGGAAGTTCTGGGAGGCCGGCTTCAAACAATGGGGACGCGGAGCGATGCAGAACGATCTCAGCGACGGCGTCCAGTGGGCCATCGACCAAGGCATCGCCGACCCGAAGCGCGTCGGGATCTACGGCGGCAGCTACGGCGGTTACGCCACACTCGCCGGCCTCGCCTTCACCCCCGAGCTCTATGCCGCCGGCGTCGACTATGTGGGGCCGTCGAACCTGTTCACCCTCCTCGCCAGCCTGCCGCCGTACTGGGAGCCGTTCCGCCAGCAGATGTACGCGATGGTCGGCGACCCGGAGAAGGACAAGGACCTCCTCACCGCCGCCTCGCCCCTGTTCAGCGCGGACAAGATCCGCGCGCCACTCCTCGTCGCCCAAGGCGCCAACGACCCGCGAGTGAAGAAGGCCGAGGCCGACCAGATCGTGGCGGCGCTCAAGCAGCGCGGCATCGACGTGCCGTACCTCCTGAAGGACAACGAGGGCCACGGCTTCCGCAACGAGGAGAACCGCTTCGAGTTCTACAGCGCGATGGAGCAGTTCTTCGCCAAACACCTTGGCGGCCGGGCCGAGCCCGTGCCGGCCAAATGAGCGGAGCCGCGCCGTTCCCCTTGCGGGTTTACGGCGCGGAGACAGCGCCAGGCCGCACCGCCACTCCAAGCAAGGCCGGCATTGCGGCCGTCTCGAGCCGGCGATGCTCTTCCGGTGTCAACGCCTGGTAGCCGCTGTTCCGGTAGAGGTAGCTCGCCGTCTGGTAGTAGGCGATCGTCTCGTCGCGGGTCGCCGGGTCGACCGCACGCCGGGTGAGCGTCGCGGTGGCGGGGTCGAAGGCGTACTCCGTGACCCCGCGCGGCGGCCGCAGGACCGTGAGCATGCCTGGTTCGAACAGGCCGAGGCGTTGGTAGTTGCCGATCAACGCCCGACGGTCGCCACCGGCCGTGCGCACGTCCCAGCCGTAGAACCGGCTCGCGTAGGACCAGCCGAGCAGGCCGAGCAGCGTCGGCGGTACATCGATCTGGCTGGTGAGTTCCATCACGCGGCCGGGGGCGATCTGCCCGCCCGGGGCGTAGACGAGCATCGGGATGTGGTACTTCTGCACCGGCAGCTCGGCCCGTCCGGCCGACGAGGCGCAGTGGTCCGCGACGATGACGAAGATCGTGTTGTTGAACCACGGCCGCTTGGCCGCCTCGGCGAGCAACTGCCCGATCGCGTAGTCGGTGTACTTGACGCCGCGTGCCCGGCCGCCGGCGTTCGCGGGCAGGTCGATCTTGCCCTCGGGGAACGTGAACGGCCGGTGGTTGGAGGTCGTCATCACGAAGAAGTGGAACGGCTTCCCGGCCGCAAAATCGGCGTCGGCCTCGCGCAGCGTCCAGCGGAAGGTGTCCTCGTCGCAGGCGCCCCACGCGTTGGCGAAGGTGATGTCGCTCTTGGCCACCGCGCCGCGGTCGACGATCCGGTAGCCGTTGCCGCCAAAGAAGCCGTTCATGTTGTCGAAGTAACCGTAACCTCCGTACAGGAAGGCGGTGTCGTAGCCGCGGCTGCGCAGGACGCTGCCGAGGGTGAAGAGGCCGGCGTTGTTCGGCCGCTTCACCAGCGAACGTCCGGGCGTCGGCGGGATGGAGAGCGTGAGCGCCTCCATGCCACGGTCGGTGCGCGTACCGGTGGCGTAGAGGTTCTCGAAGACCAGGCTCTTGGCGGCGAGGGCGTCGAGGTTCGGGGTGAGCTTCGATTCCGGGTTGTAGATCCCCAGGAACTCCGCGCTCAGGCTCTCGACGGTGATCTGGATCACGTTGGGATGCAGCTCCGGTCCCGGCGCCCGCACCAGCCGCAACGTGTCGCGCAGATCCGGGGTGAGCGGCACGCTCCGGTCGGCCTGCAGTTCGGCGTGCAGACGGGCGAAGGCGTCGTCGGTCGGCAGGGTCGCGTAGAACTGCTCGTACTCGAGCTCGTTGTTGCGGAAGGCGGCGAACAGCGACCATAGGCCGTTCTTCGCCAGCTCGCGGTTGAAGTTGTTCCCCAGCCGCGGGAGGCGGTCCTGATCGAGCGCGCCGAGGGCGATCAGTGCCGCAGCCGACCACGCCGCCGCCCCCAGCCAGCGCGAACGCGCCGGCGTACCCGCCGCATCGAGCCAGCGGGCGACCCAGCCCGTCCGGGCCAGCCCGACTGTCGCCACCGCCACGGCGGCCACCAGCCCGGCGAAGATCAGCGGCAGCGGGTAGGACTCGCGGATGTTGGCCACCACCTCGTGGGTGTAGACCAGATAGTCCACCGCGATGAAGTTGAACCGGCTGCCGAACTCGTCCCAGAAAAACCACTCCGCGATCCCGCCGAACAGCTTCAGCCCGAGAAAGAACGCGAGCGCCGCGTAGGCCGCCCCGCGCATCCACCGCCGGCCGAATGCCCCTCGCGGCAACAGCGCCAGCAGCAGCACAACTGGCAGTGCCCAAAGCAGGGCCGAGCCGAGATCGAACAACAGCCCCAGGCCGAAGGCGCCCGCCAACTTTCCGCCCCACGTCACTTCCCCGGCCGCCTGCACCAGCAGCGCGACTCGCAGGCAGAGATCGATGGCGAGCGAGAGTCCGACCATGAGCAGGACGCCTCCGTGGCGGTGCTCGAGCAGACGGCGCAGGAAAGACGGACGGGGCGTGGGTGCGGGGGGCATCGGGCAGGTTGCGGGTTGGTGGTGGACGAAGGCACCAGTATTGCGCACGCCGGTTAACCCCTGATGAACCGTGCGTTAATTTCCGTTCATGTCGGATTCGGCCTGCATGCTCTCCTCGGTGTACCGACCGCGCGCGCGTCGCCGAATGTAGCCAAGGACACAATGCCTCGACCTCGCCGCGCGACGCCGTTTCGCTGCCTCCCTCCCCGATGGATCGCTCCTCCCTCACCCGCTTCGCCTGGCTCTCGATCGCCGCCGCTCTCGTCACGATCGTCCTCAAGACCACGGCGTACCTCCTCACCGATTCCGTCGGCCTGCTTTCCGATGCCGTCGAGTCCCTCGTCAACCTCGCCGGCGGCGTCATGGCGCTCCTGATGCTCAAGATCGCCGCCCGCCCGGCTGACGATGATCACGCCTACGGCCATTCCAAGGCCGAGTACTTCTCCAGCGGCGTCGAGGGCACCCTCATCCTCATCGCCGCCGCCAGCATCGGCTACACCGCCGTGCTCCGCCTGCTGCACCCCAAGCCGCTCGAGCAGGTCGGCGTCGGTCTCGCCGTCTCCGTCGTCGCCTCGTTGATCAACCTCGCCGTTGCCGTCGTCATCCTGCGCGCCGGTAAACGCCGCAACTCCATCACCCTCGAAGCCAACGCCCACCACCTCATGACCGACGTGTGGACCTCCGTCGGTGTCGTCGCCGCCATCGGCGCCGTCGCCCTCACGGGCTGGCACTGGCTTGATCCCGTCGTCGCGCTCCTCGTCGCCGCCAACATCGTCTGGACCGGTGTGGGCATCGTTCGCCGCTCCGTCGCCGGCCTCATGGATGTTTCGCTCGCTCCCGCCGACATGGACAAGGTGCGCGCCGTGCTCCAGTCGCACGAGACCGCCGGAGCCCAGTTCCACAACCTCCGCACCCGGCAGGCCGGCGCGCGAAAGTTCGTCAGCTTTGATGTCCTCGTGCCCGGCGCCTGGACCGTTCAGCAAGGGCACGACCTCGTCGAACGCATCGAGGCCGAGATCCGCCAGTCCGTCGCCGATTCGACCGTCTTCACCCACCTCGAGCCCGTCGAGGATCCCGCCTCCTGGGCCGACACCAATCTCGACCGCCCGTCTCGCTGACCCTGCTCGTTTCCCGGCTCGTCACCGTCCCCGCTCCTCGCCGCTCCCCATGCCGCAATTCCGCCGGATCGACTCGCTCGAAGATCCCGCTCTCGCGCCGTATCTCACGCTCCGTCGCAGCGACGAGCACGAACGCACCGGTGTCTTCGTCGCGGATGGGCCGAAGCTCATCGAACGCGTGCTCGCCGCCGGACTCACGCTCGAGTCGATGCTCTGCTCCGAACGCTGGGTTGCCCCTTTCACACCGTTGCTTGCCCGCCAGGTGGCCGACCTGCCGGTCTACGTCACCGACGAGAAGCACCTCCGCCAACTGGTCGGTTTCCACCTCTTCAACGGTGTGCTCGCCGTCGCCCGCATCCCCGTCTCCCCTTCGCTCGCCACGCTGCTCGCCCAACCCGCCGCCGCTCCACGCCTCTGGGTCGCGCTCGACGGCCTCGCCAATGCCGAGAACCTCGGCTCCATCGTGCGCAGCGCCGTCGCCCTCGGCGCGCAGGCCGTGCTCTGCGGCGAGACCTGCGCCTCGCCCTGGCTGCGCCGCGCCGTCCGCACCTCGATGGGCGCGATGGTGGCCGTGCCGGTGCTGCAGGCGGCCGATCTCGCCGCCGACCTGCGTGCCTGCGCCACCGCCGGCCTGACCTGCGCCGCCGCCGACGCCCATTCCGGCACCAGCCTGCCTGCGGCAAAGCTCGACGGCGACCTTTGCCTAGTGTTCGGCAGCGAAGGCCATGGCCTGCGACCCGCCGTGGCCGCCGCCTGCACCACCACGGTAAACATCCCCATGACCGACCGCGTCAGCTCGCTCAACGTCGGAGCCGCCGCCGCCATCATGCTCTACGAGGCCGCCCGCCAGCGCCGCCCGCTCCCTCCCCCGTAGCGGCACGGCTCACTCCCGTGCCGCCTCCAGCTGGTTCGTCACTCTCGAGTTTCAGCCCGGCCCGACCTGCCATCTCCGCTCCTTCAACCTCATCCTCCGACTTCAACCTCCGCTCGTCCGTCCGCACCGTCCGCCGTAACGACCCTTGCGCCGCCCGCGTCTTCTGCCACGTTGGATTGAACAAACGTTCCCTCGGCGAGTCCCACTCCCCACCCATCATGCGCACCCGCACCCTTCTCGTCCTCGCTGGCGCTCTTCTCGCCTCCGCGTTGTTCGCCGCGGATTCCCTTCGTTTCTCGCAGGCGCTCACGCCCGAACAACGCACCGAGTGCGGCCTCCCGCAGTTGAACACCGACCAGATCGCCGCTCTCGATGCCCTCGTGCGGCTCAACCACAACCAGGTCGCGGCCGAGGCACAGAAACGCCCCACCGATCCCGCTGCGGCCATTCCCGCACCCGCCGCCTTCTCGCAGTCCCTCTCCGCCGACCAGCGCCGCGCCGCCGGCCTCGATGTCCTCACCGCCGAGCAGCTCGCCGCCGTCGACTCCCGCGTCGCGGCCTACAATGGCCCCGCGGTGCGCTACGATCCCGCGGCACCCAAGCCCGTGGAAGCCGTCGAGTTCTTCCCCAACCGTTTCGAGATCCACGGCGAGGTCGGCTTCTCCCTCGGCGTCGGCAGCGGCGGCTACAACTCCCGCACCGGTTGGCTCACCACCAGTGTCCTGGATACAAAGACCGGCACCGAGCTCAGCGTGGGCGTCGCCACCGGTCGCGAGAAGTGGAACGGGCCCTACCGCTACGGCTACTACGACGACTGGCGCTCGGTCGGCCTCGGCCTCAGCGCCCCTCTGGTGCTCAAACCCTGAGCCCGCCCTCCCCTTTCCGGCCGCGCCCTCACCGGTGCGGCCTTTTTGTTGCCAACGCTCCCGGCCCCGCCCGCGAAATCTCTGGAGGTGACTACGGCTTCACCCGGCACAGTGCGCCCGTCGGCACCAACGCCGACCACGAAACCTCGACCGAAGAAAACACACCATGAAGAACGTCACCAAGGAACAGTTCGTCGCCGTGCTCAACGACGCCGGCGTCACCGAAGACCAGAAAGCGCGGTTGCATGCCGCCTTCGAAAAGCGGTATCCGGAAGCCCACCAAAGCTTCCTCGAGATGCTCGGCCTGCCGGCCGACGCCATCCGCGACATCCGCACCCGCAGCCGCGCCGCCTGAGTC
>JAEXPL010000011.1 GCA_023446865.1 Verrucomicrobiota bacterium
TCTCGGTGCCGCCGGTGACGACCGCGGCGGTCTCGCTCGCGATGTTGTTTTGTCCGCCGGTGACGCTCGAGTAGTTGCCCAGCGCGTGGTTGTCCCAGCCGCCGGTCACACACGACGCCCACGCCTCCGCGGTGTTGTGCTGGCCGCCGCAGATATGCTGGCAGCCGTTGGGGCCAGTAACGTTATGGAAGCCACCCCCGATGGAAGACGCCCATCCAGAGGCAATATTGTTGGCACCGCCCGCGATACTGATCTGCCACGCATCGCTGGTCGTCATGTTTGCCGCCCCGCCCGCGATATTCGAGCCCATGCCGTTGGCCACGTTGTGCGAGCCGCCGGTCACGCTGGCGAAGATCGCGCCGACAGTGTTGTCCGTGCCGAAGACCACCCCACCACTGGTCGGGAAGCTGTTGCCGATGCCGACGACAAGGCAGTGCGAACCGGTTCGCGTGGTGGTTTCTGTCGTGGAAACTTCGTCATATCCGACAATCAGGTTGCCCAGGCCGTTGGGCGAGCCGAGCGGGTAATGGGTGGAGTCGGCCACATCGATGCCGTCGAGCGTCGAACCCGAACCGCTGCGGATGTGGACGTTCACGCCGGTGAAGAGCACGTGCGGACCGCGCACAAGGTTGATCGGATCGGTCGAGACCGACACGTACGGACCGAGCGCCAGAACCGGGTTGCGCCCGACGGCGGCCAGTTCTGTCTCCAGTGTCTGGCCCCGCGCGCGAAGCCGGTCGATCTCGGCCTGCTGGCGGGCGTTGGTCGCGCGCAGTTCGGCGACCGCCGCCTCCAGACGCTCGATCCGGTCGGGCAGGTTGTGGTCTTTGGCGAGGTCGTTCTTGGCCCACAGCGACGCGGGCGAAGCGACGAGCAGCGCGGCCAGAACCAGGCCGCACCAATGGCATGCTTTCATAGGATCGCTCCTTCTATTCCGGAGACCGGTTGCACTGCCATGGATCGGCGGCCTCCGATGGCCCATCCACGCAAATCGCTCCGGACAACGGACACCGTGCCGCAACCTCGCCCCGCCAGCTTGGAGCGGCGGAGCGGGCAGTCTGAGGTGTTTTTTCATTAGCGGGAATGCCGGACCGTTGCGGCCTGCCTGGGGGACGCGGCATGGCCTGTCGTCCTGTTATGACAGTCTCCGAACGAAAACCCGCTATCGTGCTCCGAACCGCCGCACGTGGCCACAGCCCGCGCCTCTGCCGGCGCTGCGTTCCCGGCGGCCACCCGAAACAACGCGCGGGAGATCCTACACCAGCGGCAGGCGCGTTCAGCCCACCCGATCTTCCCGGTGCCCGCCGAGGAACTCGGCCATCCGCTCGGTGATCTTCACCATCGAGGCCTCGCTGCGGTCGATGCCGTAGGCGGTGAGCGGGAAGTTCAGCGGTTTCTGGATCGCCCAGATCTCGTCGTGCCGGTCCGGAGGCAGGATTGTCGCCGGCGTGCCGACCGCCACCCAGCCGATCGGCACCTTGGCATCGGCGGGAAGCTCCGTACGCAGATGCACCACGCCGTTGATCCGCACCTCGCTGCGCGCCCGCAGAATCGCGCCGTGGAAGATCGCCGCGCCAGTGGCCACAAAGACCTCGTCCTCCAGTGTGCAACCGACCAGATGCGCGTTGGGCCCGACGAGGCAATGCGCACCGATCCGCGTCGAGTGCCGCACCGTGCTGCGCACGACGGCGTTCTCCAGCACGATGCAGTGGGAGCCGAGCTCGATGCTCCCGCCCTCGGCCACGAGGCAGGCGCCAAACATCACCCGGCAATGCGGGCCGATGCGCACGTCACCGCAGAGCGTGGCATTGGGCGCCACGTAGGCGGTGGGATCAATCGAGGGCGTTTTGCCGGAATGGGTGAGTATCATGTGAGTGCATCTGCGCGGGGCGATACGCACTGTATACGGCACAACGGCTTGGTTCTACCATCTCGCACCCACGTGCGCCAAGGCACCGCTGATCCCCAACGCGCCACCGGTGTGATTCCCCGTACCGAGGCAATAGCCCACGACTATTCTTGCTCGTCGCCGGTCGTTTGAAACCCACACTCACGTTCGCTGCATGGCGCTCCGCATCCTCGCCATCTCCTCGCACGACATCGACGGGCCCGACTCAGGCGCGACGATCCGGGCGCGCGCCATCTTCCAACTGCTGGCCCGGTTCGGCTCGGTGCACGTCGTCCAGGCCGGCCGCAGCGACTCGCCAGCAAACGACGCCTCTGCGTCGCGATCCGGACTCGGGCCGTGCGAGCTCCTGCGGCTGCACCAAGCCCCCAACAACACCCTGGTCCAACGGTGGCGCCACGAGACCGACCCGCGCTACCTCAACACCAACCTGCAACAGGCGTCTCCCGCGGACCAGGCCCGGATGCGTGCCCTCGTGGCGGACCACGACCTGGTGTGGATCTACGGTCTGCGGGCGGCCAACGGTTTCGGTCTCTACCGCTGGCCCCACGCCGTGCTGGATGTCGACGACATCCCCAGTTCGTTCCACCGCACGGAACGTCTCCAAGCGAAGCCCCTCCGAAAGCTCGTCCTCCTGCGGAAGGAGTTTCTCTGGCGGCGTCGTGAGAAACTGCTCCGGGAGCGGTTCGACGCGCTCTGCATCACCAGCGAGGCGGATCGGCCTCTCCTGCCCGGACTGGACCGCGTCTTCGTGGTGCCGAACGGTTTCACCCCGCCGGAACGGCCGCTGCCGCGCCAGCCTGCCACGCCGCCGCGGGTCGGTTTCGTCGGCCAGTTCGGCTACGAGCCGAACCGCGAGGGTTTCCGCTGGTTCGTCGAGCAGGTCTGGCCGCTGATCCGGCACCGCTGGCCGGAAGCCCGGCTGCGCGTGGTCGGCCGTGGCGGAGACAAGCTGTACCCGGACGGACGCGACAACATCGACGGACTCGGCTGGGTCGCCGACGTGGAGCCCGAGATGGCGACCTGGTCGCTCTCGGTCGTCCCGATCTTCGTCGGCGGCGGCACCCGCATCAAGATCGCCGAGGCGTTGAGCCGCCGCTGCCCCATCGTCGCCACGCCGCTCGGCGCCTACGGCTACGAACTGGCCCCGGGCCGCGAGATCGCGCTTGCCGAGACGCCCGAGGATTTCGCCGCGCGCTGCCTCGAGATTCTGGCCCATCCCGCGCAGGCGGAGGCGATGGCCGAGCGGGGCTGGGAGACCTTCCGCACCAACTGGACTTGGGAAGCCAACGCCGCCCGCATCGCCAAGATCATCGAGACCGTGCGTTCGTGAAGTCCGGCGGTGACGCTGCTCGCACCAGTTGCGACATCCGCCAGCGGCGCGAGGCCGCGCATCCGCATCACAGCACCAGAAACGCCGCGCCGACGATCACGGTCGGCGCCAGCGCACCGAGCAGGAGACCGAGGGGCGAGATGCCGTCGGGGAAGAACCGCGCGAGAATCGACTGGCCGGCGGGGTTGGGCGCATTGGCGATCACGGTGAGGCCGCCGCCGGTCACCGCCCCGGCGACGACCGCGTACTTCAGCGTGTCCGAGAATCCGGGCACAAGCGTGGCCAGGTAGGTGATGGCGGCGTTGTCGTTGAAGGCCGTCAGGAGCGTGGCGCCGAGGAAGAGCGGCAGTTCGGCGAGGCGGGTGAGGATCGGCTCGATCCACCAGCCCTGCACGCCGCCGTGGTTGACGAGGCCGGCCAGGAAGAAGCCCACGAGCAGGGCGGGCTTGAGGTCGGTCTTCGCCTGGTGGTGCGCGGTGGCCTGCGCGAAGGCGAGGAAGAACAGGAAGCCGCCGATGAAGAGCGCGGGATAGTGCGCCAGCCACACCGTGAATCCGAGGAAGGCCACATGCACCGCGGTGATCCACGCCGGCACCGGCGCCTCCCCGGAGTGTGTCGCCGGCACGGCCGGGCGCAGCGCGAGCAGTTCACGGCGGAAAGCGGCGAAGTAGACCGCGTTGGCGACCACGATGCCCACGACGGCCCGCCAACCGAAATGGGTGAACATGTAGGCGAGATCCCAGTTCCACGGTGCGGCGACCATCAGCACCGGCGGCGCCGCGAAATGCGTGAGCGTGCCGCCCACCGAGATGTTCACGAAGAGCAGGCCGAGCGTGGCGTACTTCAGGCGCGCGCTCGGTTGCAGCACGTAGAACTGCTTCCCGAGCAGCAGCGCCGAGATCGTCATCGCGGCCGGCTCGGTGATGAACGAACCGAGCACCGGCCCGAGGGTGAGGATGGCCAGCCACCACGCGGCCGGCGTCGCACCGCCCACCCGCGCGGCGGCGTGCAGACAGCGCTCGGCGAGCAGCAGGACCGGCCGCGTCGCCGCGAGCGTCATGATGACGACGACAAAGACCGGCTCCGTGTAGTTCACCTGCGTGCCCACATAGTGGATCGCGGTGGCGAGTCCCTTGAAGCCGACGATCGCACCCGCGAGCGCGAGCACCCAGATGCCGAAGATCGCCTCCACCTCCCCGAGGAAATGCAGCACCTGCCCGCCGAAGCTCACCTCGTCCGGACGGCCGTCGCCATCGCTGTCGCCCGCGGCCTCGGCGGCCCGCCCCAGTCGCTCCCGATGGCGTTCCTCCACGACATGGGCGCAATGCCGGATCTTCCCGGCGAAAAAGGTGTGCACGATGGCCGCGAGAAAGATCAGCGACGCGACGAGGTTGAACGGTTCGGCCTGCACGCGGCCGGCCAGCACGCTCCACAGGCTGGCCACCTGGGCGTCGCCATAACTCTCAAGCGGGAGCGGAAAGGCCGCCGGCGCCGGTCCGCCTGCCGCGGCCGCGACCGCCGGCCAAGCACCCCACAGTGTCACCAGAAGACCGAGGCAGATCCGCGTTCGCATGGCGCGAGGAAAGGCACGAGGCGCCGTTTGGCAACGTCCGCCGCGCGATCCTATCCGGACACGAAAAAGCCGCGCGCCCGGACGGGTCGCGCGGCTGGAAAGGGGAACGGCGCTTACTTGCGCTCGCGGCGCTCGGGCTTCTCGGCCTTGGGCGCTTCCTCCTCGGTCGGGACGATCGGGTTCTCGGAGACGACGTCGAAGGTCAGGGTGACCGTGACATCGGCGTGGAGCTTGATGGAGGCCTCGTGCTTGCCGAGGGTCTTCACCGGGTTGCCGAGATGGATCCGCTTCTTCTCGATGGTGAGGCCGGCGGCGACGAGCTTATCGTGGAGGTCGTTGGCGGTGACGGAGCCGAAGAGGCGGCCGCCCTCGCCGGTCTTCACGGCGATGGCGATGTTGGCCTTCTCGACCTGCGCGGCGATGGCCTTCGCGCCGTCGAGCTCCTGCGCCTCGCGGTTGGCGCGGCGCTGCTTGAGCACTTCGACCTGCTTGCGATTGGCGGCAGTGATCGCGACGGCGATCTTCTGCGGCAGCAGGAAGTTGCGGGCGTAGCCGTTGCGGACTTTGACTTGGTCGCCCTCGGCGCCCAGGCCCTCGACGGGCTTGATCAGAAGAACTTCGGTATGGGACATGGCAGTCGTATTGAGTTAAAGGATTGGGAAGTGGCGGGCGGGGTCGGGCTAGAACGGGACGTCGTCCTCGAGGCCGGGGGCCGACTCGGGCGCGGGCGCCGGACGACCGGTGCTGCGCGGCGGCGGGGCGCGGTGGCGGGGTTCCTCGGAGGGCTCGCCGCCCATGTCGCCGCTCGGGGCGGCGCCACCGCCGCCACCGGGGCCGCGGGAGAGGAACTGGACGTTGTCGAGCACGACCTTGAGCTTGCTGCGCTTCTGGCCGGAGGTCTTGTCCTCCCACGAATCGAGGCGCAGGCGGCCCTCGACCATGCAGGGGCTGCCCTTGGTGAGATACTTCGAGACGAGTTCGCCCTGTTTGCCCCAGGCTTCGATGTCGACAAAGGTCGTCTCGTCGCGGGCGGCGCCGCCCTCGTCGCGGTACTGGCGGTTCACGGCCAGGCCGAACGAGCAGATCGCGGTGCCCTTCGGCGTCACGCGCAACTCGGGGTCGCGGGTGAGGTTGCCGATGAGGAAGACTTTGTTGAGGTAGGCCATGGGGCGGGGAGGTGCGTACTCAGACCTTCTCGAACATGGCCCGGTACACAACCTGATTGAGGCGGAGGCGCTCGTGGAGGTGCTTCGGGCCGTCGACCGGCGCGAGGAACTCCATCTGCACGAAGGGAGCGGAGACGAACTTCGGGTCGGTGGCGCGGGTGAGGTCGCGCTGGCCGAGGTTTTCCACGGACACGACTTCGCCGTGAACGGCGACGATGTCCTGCTTCACCTTCTCCATCAGCTGGTCGAGGGTCTCCTCGCGACCGCGGGTGTCGATGATGAACGTGGCCTTATACTTGCGCTTGGTCTGTGTCATTTGCGGAGGAAATGCGGCGGTTGAGCTGGTTCATGGCGGGCTCCAGTCCGCGCGTGGCGAGGAGTTCGAGTCCGTTGAGATAGTTGGAAAT
>JAEXPL010000095.1 GCA_023446865.1 Verrucomicrobiota bacterium
ACTCTCAGCAGCGGCCACTGGCAGCCCGCCCGGGGTGGCTGATTGACGTCGCAACTGCAGCCCTCTCTTGCGTCTTGCCGTGTCCGATCGCCTCTGACACCTGCTTCGGCCGCCGCCCCATGAGAAAGATCGCCCACCTCGGCTCCCTCGTGCTGCCCGCCTCGCCCCACAACTGGCGACAGCGGTTGCTCGGAACCGCCCCCTACTGGGCGTATCAGTTGACGCTCTGGATCGTCGTGGTCACCGGCACGGACCTCAGCCTCATCCTCATTTCCGGCGAGCCCATCACCGGATTCTCCATCATCTCGGCGCTGGTGTACGCACTCGACCTGATCGCGGGCACACATCTGAGCCGACTGCTGATCCTCGCCGGTCACCGCCGACCGCGGCCGGTGTATTTCCTCGCCGCGCTGGCCATCGCCGGGATCCCGATCTGCGGCGCCACTGCCGGCGCGATCAGCACGGCGATCGGTTACCTCTTTTTCAATCCGGACAGTGCCCCGTTCACCGCGTTCTACGAGTTCCGCCTTTCCTACATGGCGGCCATCTACGGCGCCTGCTGGCTCGCCGCCTATGGCAGTTGGAGCTTCCTCCAGGCGTTCCACGCCGCCGAAGCCGCCCGCCTGCGTGCCGACACCGCCGCCAAGGAAGCCGAACTCCTCGCGCTCAAGGCGCAGCTCAACCCGCATTTCCTCTTCAATTCGCTCAACACCCTGCGCGCCCTCATTCCCCGCGACCAGCACGCCCCACGCGAAGCGATCACCATGCTTGCGGATCTGCTCCGCGCCGCCCTCACGGTCCAGGCCAGTGCCACCATCCCGTTGCAACGCGAGCTCGAGACCGTCGACGCCTACCTCGCCCTCGAGCAGATGCGCTTCGAGGAACGGCTGCGCGTCCGCCGGGCGATCGACCCCGCGTGTCTCTCCTGCCCCGTGCCGCCCTTCACCCTCCAAACCTTGGCGGAGAACGCCGTGAAATTCGGCGTCGCCCCGCGCCCGGAAGGCGGCGAAATCGCGCTCTCCGCCGAGCTCGTCGCCGGCGCCCTTCGCCTCCGTATCACCAATCCCGGACGCATCGCCGCCACCGCCTCCACCTCGACCGGGTTCGGCCTCCGCAGCGTCCGTCAACGCATCCTGCACCTCTTCGGTCCCCGGGCGCGCCTCGACCTCCGCCAGACCTCCGACGACCTCGTGACCGCCGAACTCCTCCTCCCGCCCCCTGCCCCATGAGAGCGCTCATCATCGATGACGAACGTCCCGCCCGCCGCGAACTCCGAGGCCTCCTCGAGGACCACGGCGGTGTCGAGATCGTCGGCGAGGCCGCCAACATCGCCGAGGCCGCCCGCCTCGTCGCCGAGCATCGCCCCGACCTGCTCCTCCTCGATATCGAGATGCCCGGCGGCAACGGTTTCGACCTCCTCGAAACGCTGCCGCCGCCCCATCCGCTCGTGATCTTCACCACCGCCTACTCCGAGCACGCCGTCCGCGCCTTCGAGACCAACTCCCTCGACTACCTGCTGAAACCCATCGGCACCGGCCGCCTCGCCGCCGCCCTCGAGAAAGCGTCCGCCCGCCTCGGTCCACGTGCCGCGAAACCCGCCGCCGCACCCGCCCTCGCCCCGCTCGGCGAAAACGATCAGGTGTTTCTCCGCTCCGGCGACCGCTGCTGGTTCGTGCCCGTCCGCACCATCATTCTCGTCGAGGCCGACGGCAACCAGACGCGCGTCCACTTCGGCAAGGAATCGGCCCTGCTCTCGCGCACGCTCAACGCCATGGAGGAACGCCTGCCCTCCCGCCTCTTCATCCGCGCCAACCGCCACCAACTCGTCAATCTGCGCATGATCGCCACGATCGGCGACTGGTTCAGCCGCACGCTACGGGTCGTGCTCACCGACGGCCGCTCGATCGAGTTCTCCCGCCGGCAAGCCCTCCACTTCCGCGAGACCCTCAGCCTGTAGCTCTCGGCCCATTGGGTTGGGATCCACTCCGGACCGTTTCTCCGTGGCGCTGTTCGCAAGAACCGCGCGCCGCTCCGCGCTTCGCCGCCCTCTCCGCCGTAGCGACACCCGTGAGCATCTCGTCCGTCCACCGTCGACCGTTCACTGTCGACCGTCCACCGTCTACCGTCCACCGTCCACGGATCATTCACCGCCGGCATTGCTCTCGCCCGCCCGCTCGCCCACTGTGCGGCTTTCCGTCACCGCATGTCCGCACCCGCCGCTCTCTACAACTACGCAGCTGAAGCCGTCCGCCGTTGGCGCGACGGCATGAACGCCGACGAGGCCCTGCGCGACTTCATGCGCCGGCACCCGCATTTTCCGCAGCCCGGCCGCGAGAAACTCACCCGCGCCGTCTTCGCCTACTTCCGCTGGCTGCGCTGGCTCGAGGACATGCGCCTGCCCGCCCAGATCGAGGCGGCCGCCCAGATGCAGGAACGTTTCGCCAAGGACCCGCGCAGCGTGAAGGACCAGGCGCTCGCCGCCCTCGCCGTGCCCGAATGGATCTGGCCCGAGCTCGACTTCGCCGCCGATGCCGCCGCGGCCGAAGCCCGCAAGTTCGCCTGGCTGCGCTCGCTCCAAACCCGCCCGCCGCTCTGGCTCCGCGCGC
Source organism: Verrucomicrobiota bacterium (assembly GCA_023446865.1). Classification (GTDB taxonomy): domain Bacteria; phylum Verrucomicrobiota; class Verrucomicrobiia; order Opitutales; family Opitutaceae; genus CAJCBL01. The sequence goes on from JAEXPL010000095.1 coordinate 2,607, forward strand.
GCCCCCGCCGTGCCGCCGCCCTCGCGAAGACCCTCGGCGCCTGCGAGCCCGCCGGCCATCCGCTCGCGCCCGATGCCCTGCGCTACTCCGGTCACGCCGACCTCTACGTCTCCGCGCCCTTCAACGCCGGCGCCTTCGAGATCCAGGATCTGGCGTCGCAGATCGTCGGCTCCGTCTGCGCCCCGCAGCCCGGCGAAACCTGGTGGGATGTCTGCGCCGGCGAAGGCGGCAAGTCGCTCCACCTCGCCGACCAGATGGCCAACAAGGGCACGCTTTGGTGCAGCGACCGCTCCAAGCGCCGCCTCGAAAACCTCAAGCGCCGCTTCAGCCGCGCCGAGCTCTACAACTACCGCCTCGCTCCCTGGGAGACGCCCGACCACCTGCCCACGAAGACAAAGTTCGACGGCATCCTCGTCGACGCCCCCTGCTCCGGCCTCGGCACTTGGGCGCGCAACCCCGACGCCCGCTGGACCACCACGCTTCAGGACGTCGAGGAACTCGCCGCCGTGCAGCTCGGCCTACTCAACAAAGTGGCCGGTTCGCTCAAGCCCGGTGGTCGCCTGATCTACGCCGTCTGCACGCTCGCGCGTCGCGAGACCACGGATATCGCCGCCGCCTTCACCGCCGCCCACCCCGAGCTCACGCCGCTCCCGCTGCCCGCCTCCTCCACTGCCGACAGTCCACCGTCCACCGGTCTCACCCTCTGGCCCCACGAGCTTCAGGCGAACGGCATGTTCCTCGCCGCCTGGCAGCGCCCGTAGGCCCGACACCTTTTCCCGCAGGCTTCGCCATGCCGTCCGGCAGCAAGATTTCCGGTCCGGTCGTTCGCGCCGACTTCAACGCCGTGGAGGCGGTGCTGCACTACACCCGCGCCGCCCACCGTCTCGGACTCTGGGAATCGGAGCGCCAGCTGATCGCACGCTTCTTCCCCGACCACGCCGCGCCGCTGCTGGAGGCCGGGTGCGGGGCGGGCCGCGCGACGCTCGGGTTGTGGGATCTTGGTTACCGCGATCTCACCGCCTTCGACTTCGCCGAGGAACTTGTCGAGCAGGCGCGCGACCTCGCCACCCAGCGCGGCGCCACCGGTATCCGCTTCCTCCACGCCGACGCCACCAAGCCCGCCCAAGTCCGCGCCCTGCTTTCC
>JAEXPL010000135.1 GCA_023446865.1 Verrucomicrobiota bacterium
CGTCGAGGTGCGCCACCATCATCTCGGGCGTCTCCGGAAAGACGGTCTTGCCGTCGACATACTGGGGCTTGCCCGCGTTGGCGTGGACGAGCACCGGCGTCGTCGCATCCACGCGGCGGATCGCGCGCACGATCTCGATCATCTGCTCGAAGCCGTTGCCGCAGTTCGTGCCGATGATGTCGGCTCCGGCTTCCTTCACGGCCTCGGTCATCTCCTCGGGCGAGACGCCCATCATCGTGCGAAACTCGCCGGCGGGCGTCTTTTCAAAGGTGAACGTGCAGGCGATCTCCAGTCCCGTCACCGCCTTGGCCGCGCGAATCGCGATGCAGGCCTCGTCGAGCGCGGAGAACGTCTCCAAACAGAGCCCGTCGGCTCCGCCCTTCTTCAGCGCCGCAGCCTGGATCGCGAAACCCTCGGCAAGCGCCTCCGGCTCGATTTCGCCCATCATGAGCATCGCGCCGGTCGGTCCCATCGAACCGAGCACGAAGCGGTCGGCGCCCGCGGCGGCGCGCGAGATTGCGGCGGCGGCCTCGTTGAGTTCGGCCGCGCGGTCGGCCAGTCCGTAGGCGGCGAGCTTGTGCGGGCTGCCACCGAAGCTGTTGGTGAGAATCATATCGGCCCCGGCCGCGATATAGCTCGCAGCGATCGCCGCCACATCGGTGCGACGCGTGACGTTCCACAACTCCGGACACTCGCCGGCCTGGAGACCGCGTTGATAGAGGAACGTGCCCCAGGCACCGTCGGAAACGAGCGGTCGCCCGCGGCGGAGAGCTTCGAGAAGAGATTTCATGGTCAAAGGTAGGGCGAACCGTCCCCGGTGAGCCGCGTCAGATACGTCGCCCCCGGTGGGTTCGCCCGATCTGCGGCACAACGGCGTTGGTGTCCATGGATGCGCTCACGCCGCGGCCACGTACTTGCCAAGAAAGGCGGCGGCGCCCTGCGGATCCGGCGCGTAGCCATCGGCGCCCATCTGCGCGGCCGCCTCGGCGGAGAGCGGCGCGCCGCCGACGATGACCACCGTATTGGGAAACTGGGCTTTGATCTCCTTCACCGTGGCGGCCATGTTGCCCATCGTCGTGGTGAGGAGCGCGCTCAGGCCGACGACGCAGCCGGGATTGTTGCGGATGGCGTCGAGAAACTTCGCCGGCTTCACGTCGATGCCGAGATCCACGACTTCCCAGCCGTTGCCGGCTACCACCATCGAGACGAGATTCTTGCCGATGTCGTGCAGGTCGCCCGCGACGGTGCCGAGGACGAACTTGCCCTTCGGCTTCACGGTGCCGGCGGCGAAGAACGGCTTCAGGTGCGCCATCACGGCATTCATCGCCTTCGCGGCCATCAGCAGCTCGGGCACGAACGCCTCGCCGCGGCCGAACTTCGCGCCGATGCGTTGCATGCCTTCGTTGCAGGCGCCGAGAATCGTGTCCGGTCCGGTGCCACCGGCGATCGCCTGCTTGGCGAGCTCGTCCGCGCCCTCCTGGCCCTTCATGTCCTTGGGATAGGGCGAAGCGAGGTTCACTTTGCCGCGTTCGATGCAGAGGGTGATCTTTTCAACCAGTTCGTTCATTGGGGAAGAGCGGAAATCAGGGTGGAGCGGATGCGGAAGGCAGGGCAAGACGGCAAACCGGCACTGGATCACGCAACCGCGCTGCTTCGTCCGAGCAGACGGTCGACCTTGGCGCGGATCGTCGCGGCGTGCTCGGGCACGTGCAGGGTGTCGCACTCGGTGCCCATGATGAACGGATGCCCGCTCCCGGCCATGCGCGCGGCGAGTTCGTCGACCCGTTCCCCAACCCGCGTGATCGGCATGGTGTCGTCCGAGTAGAACAGCTTCGACGGCAGGTTGCCGTAGAGCACGGTGTCCTGCGGCACGCGCGCGGCGTCCTCCCAGAGCCGCCGCGAGCTGCCGAGGCTGAGCAGCGTCGGCCGCAACGAGCAGAAGCTGTCGAGCATCGCGTCCGTGATCTCGCCGCAGCAGTGGAACATCAGATCGACACCGCGACTCGCGAGCAGATCGGCCACGAGGCGATTCGGGCGCAACACGCAGCGCTCGAACACATCGCTGCCGCCCGCAAGTTGCAACGGAGAGAAATAGACTTGGTTGGCCGCCGGTTCGGCGATGAACACCGCGCGCGCCCCGGCGTCGAGCGCCCGCTCCACCTGCACCAGCACGCACTCCAAGCTCATCTCCAGACACGCCTCGAGCAGCGCCACGCTCCCATCCTCTTCGGCGGCAACCCCCGAACCCGCGAGGCACACCGGTGTGATCGGATCGGCCATGAGTTTCGTCGTGAGCGAGAACGGCCCGATGCACATCCCGATCGGCAGCAGCCCCGGCTGTTGCCGCACAAAGTCGATCGCACGCAGGTTCGCGGTCACACGTTCACCCGGCGGCGAGCCTCGCAACTCCCGCGCAAAGGCGTCGCGCTGTTCCCGTGACGGGGCCTTCCCGAAGTGGAACTTGTCCGCCGCCTCCGGCGCCACGCCGAAGAACCGGAGCAACTCCATCTTCTCCAGCCGCAGATCCATCAACGGAAACGCCAGCGGCGTGCCGAAACGCTCCGCCGCCGCCGTGATCACCGCGCCGAGTCGCGCCCCGTCACGCAGGATCGCCGCAATGTCGTCAGCCTGATGGAGGATGAGGTCGGTCCCGATGGGCACACGATGGCCCCGGGAAGCCAGTTCAAGCAGGCGGGCGCGCAGCATGTTCGACGCAGAAAGTTGCAGGGTGAAAAAAGCCGGGCGGCACAGATTCGGGGTGGCCCGCGCCGCAGACACCTCTCGACTACGTCCCCGCCCCACCGCGAACAAGCGACCCTCCGGTCCACGTGGACAAACCGACCGCGGGCACCGTCTGGGGCGTCCGAGACAAGGAAGCTCTCGACGCTCGACTGCGTGATCTCCCCTAAGGATCTTTACTGCTTTCCGGCGACGTCGGTAAGACCTTGTCGCCCATTCGCGATGTCCGCTCCGGCTCCGCACGTCTCCTTCAGCATCGACCAGCCCGCCGCCTGGCGCCTCACCGCGCCGGCGTTGGAGATTGCCGGCTGGCTGTATCCCGACGGTGAAGCCGTCTGCATCGACGTTCGCGCCCGCGTCGACAAACGCGTCTTCCTCGGTCTCTACGGCCTCGACCGCGACGACCTCGTCGCGCGTTTCCCGGGCAACCTCGCCGCGCGACGCAGCGGTTTCCGCATCGCCGCCCACGTCTGGACCGGCGCCCGCACCGTCGCGCTCGACTGGCAGGACGCCGCCGGCCAATGGCACGAATTCTTCCGCGCCGAGCTCGACCTCGCCGCGCTGCCGACGACCGCGCGCCAGCCGAAGGTCCTGCGCACCGCCTACGTCTACGAGACGCTCGACCACCTCTACCGAGCCTGCCACAGCGCCTCGTTCCTCGCCATGTGCCGCGAGGCCGACCGCATGTTGCGCGAGGTCCTCGTCTTCACCACCGAGGTGCCGCGCGGCGACGGCTTCCACGGCTTCATCGAAACTCCCGGCTACTGGCTCCAGGCGCAGTACGACAAGTTCCGCGTCACCGGCTGGACCTTCGGCATCGGCTTCGACATCGCCCGCCTCCACGCCACCACCGGCGTCGGCGCCGGCAACCGCCTCATCTACCCGAAGGAGCGGCAGGACGTCGCCGCCGGCCACCCCGAGCACGCCAACGCCTTGCGCGCCGGCTTCTACGGCCTCGTCGACGTACGCGCCGATCTCCCCGGCCCCGCCCACCTGCGCATCTACGCCGACCAGCCCGACGGCCGCCGCCTGCTCGTCTTCTCGCGCCGCATGTTCCTCGACAAGCGCGACGAGCACAGCGGCCCCGTGCCGGTCTTCCGTCCGTGGAAGTTCTGGCTGTGCAAACTCGCGCTCCTGCGCGGTGCCTATCTCGGGCGCTTCAAGCTGCAGGACTGGAAGTATCCATTCTCCGAGATCAACCGCCTGCGTGCCGACCTCGACCGCTCGCTCGGCCGCACCGTCGGCGCCCCGCCGCCGCCGGCCGTCGTCGTCCGCCGCAGCCAGCAGGATCCCTACTCGCGCTGGGCCTGGCACAACCGCCCCACCCCGCGCCTGCTCGCCGCGCTCGGCCTCGATGCCCAAGCCGCCGTCGCCGCGGGCGGCCCGCTGATCAGCGTCCTCGTCCCCGCCTACAACACGCCGGAGAACTACCTGCGCCAGCTCCTCGATTGCCTGCGCGAGCAGCTCTACCCGCGCTGGGAACTCTGCATCGCCGACGACGCATCGCCCAAGCCCCACGTCCGCGCGATCCTTGAAGAAGCCGCGAAAACCGACCCGCGCATCCGCCCCGTCTTCCGCAAGGAGAACGGCCACAT
>JAEXPL010000331.1 GCA_023446865.1 Verrucomicrobiota bacterium
ATCCAGGAGAAGTGGGGCACGTAGCCGGTGTTTCAATCCGCGCCCCGCTCCGAGGAGCGGGGCGACAATCCACCCTCCAGAAGCCCGAGCCGCTCGTCATGTTTCAATCCGCGCCCCGCGCCGAGGAGCGGGGCGACGCGGTTGTAGAGGAGCGCGGCGAGCGTGCCGTTGGTTTCAATCCGCGCCCCGCTCCGAGGAGCGGGGCGCCGGTCGATCGCGTGATGCACCAACACACCGGGGATGTTTCAATCCGCGCCCCGCTCCGAGGAGCGGGGCGACGGCGCCTTGGCCGAGGCCATGGGCGCCAAGGGTTTGGTGCGGCAATTCTGCGAGACTGTCAAAGATCCTGGCGGACGATGCTGTCTGCGTTGGGGGCCGCGCGTGTAGTGCGCTCTTGGGACGCAACTTGCGCCGGATGCGAACGGGTGCGGGGCCGGACGAGGCGCTCGCTTCGCTCGGGGCCTAAAGCGTGAGCGTGTCCTCGACGACATTGGTCGGACGTGCGGCGCCGTAGTGCTCGATTCGGTCCTTGGCGGACTGATCGATGAAGTAGATGCGGAGCGAATCCTCGTCGGGCTTGATCTCTTGGAGGAGGCGGGCGCGGAGCTCAACCCACTCCTTTTGTCCGAGCTGCATCTCGAAGACGGATTTCTGGACGCGGGTTCCGTAGGAGACGCAGGCCTTGGCGACGCGGCGGAGGCGGCGGGCGCCGGCGCGCTCGTCGACGGTGCTGACATCGTAGGTGACGAGGATGAACATGGGAGCGTGGCGGTGAGTGACCGGAAAACTGGAGTCTGAGATCTGACGCCACAGATCGAAGATCAGGCAAAGAGGTGGGGTGTGTACTCGCCGCCTTCGCGAATGGCGCGGGCGAGCAGGCGAGCCTGGATGAAGGAAAGTTGGCCGTGGCGGATCTTTTCTTGGACGAGAGGGTGGGTGATCTCCTCGAGTTTTCGTTGCTGGTAGGCGGCGACGGCGGCCTTGCGCGACTTATCGGTGAGTTCGACGGCGCCGCCCTCGCAGAGGGCGAAATCGTCTGGTTTCAGTTCGCCGCGGTTGAGCAGCGTGATCGCGAGTCGCTCTACCCAGGGCCGGAATTCCTCCATGAGATCGAGCGCGAGCGACTCGCGGCCGGAGCGATGGGCGTGCAGGTAGCCGACGAATGGATCGAGGCCGACGGCGGTGAGCGCGGAGACGCAGTCGTGCCGGAGCAGGGCGTAGAGGAAGGAAAGGAGGCAGTTGATGGCGTCGCGAGGCGGGCGGCGGTTGCGGCCATCCATCGGGAATCGGTCGCGGAGAGCAGGCCGGAGATGGCGGGTGAACTGGGCGAAATGGAGCGCGGCGGCCTGTCCCTCGATGCCGCGCAGATCGTCGGTGGAGTTGACCAGCGGGAGTTGTCGGAGGGCGGCTGCGAGGTCGTCGGTGAGTTTGACGAGGGTGGCGCGGTCTTCGGCGGAGTCGGTGTCGCGGGCGGTGCGGGCGGCGAGCCAGCGGGTGTTGTGGACCTTACCGGCGATGAAGCAGCGGGCGAGGGCGGCGGTGCGTGCGGGATCGGCCGCTGCGGCGTGTTGGGCGGCGCGGAGGAAGACGGAGCCTTGCGGCACGCCCTCGACACGGGCTTCGAGGCGGCCCCAGTCGGTGAAGAAGCAGACGGCGGCTCCGTGCTCCCAACACAGGCGCATGGCGGCGGGGGAAACGTAGATGTCGGCGCCGAAGGCGAAGACGGATTCGCAGTTGTGGATGGGCAGCGAGAGCTTGAGTTGGCGGTCCTGCTCGATGCGCAGCGCGAGCCCGTCGCGGTGGACGGAGAGCTTTGGGGTGAGGAGGTAGAGGGTGTTCTGGAGGAGTTGGGCCACGGGAGCGGAGGGCGGAGGATATATGAGATTTCAGATCTGGGATTTGAGATATCAGAGGCCGGAGGCCGGGCGGTTCTTGGGATGGAGCGGGTGATCGGGCGGGAGATGCTGGGCGAGGAGTGTTTGGAACTCGGAGTTGCCCTGTTTGCGCTCCTGCGCATGCGCGTAGGCGGCGCGGGTCTGGTCGTTGAGGTGGCGGGGGCCGGCGATATCGGAATTCTGGAGGCTGTCGGCCCAGGCGCGGAGCTGGCGGGAGCAGGACTCGGCGAGCGATATGAGACTAGAGATCTCAGATTCGAGATTTGAGAGGTACGGGCGGCGGGCGGCGAGGAGGAGCATGGAGCGGACTTCGCCGGCGGAGCCGCGGGCGATGTAGAGGAACATGAGGAGCTCGTTGGTGGTGCCTCGCTCGAAGCCCTCGGCGATGTTGTTGGAGACGGAAAGGGCGGCGCGTTCGAGTTGGTCGCGGAAGCTGTGGGTGAGGCGCGGCGGGGCGCGGTCGAGGAAGTCATCGGTGCGGTCGTAGAGGTCGGCGGCGGCGCGCCAGACGGGCAAATCTTCGAAGCGCTGGTAGGTTGCCATGATGGTTGGTGATTCGAGATTTCAGATCTGTGATTTGAGAGCGCGGGGGGCGGAGGAGCGGAGCGGCTTGATCGATGGGGTGCATGGGGCGAAGCCGCGTTTGGCGTTCAAGATGCCATATTGGCACCATAGAGCCGCAAATACAGTCGTGGCGTGATGCGTTCGCCGTGGAGTGTGGGGTCTCCGGACGGGGTGGTTTTCCGGGACATGGGTATCAGGAATACTGGCGCGGTTCGAAAAGGCGAGGCGCGCGGCGGCCGGCGGCCTCGGGCAGACAGACGACGTGAAGCGAGCAGCCTTCGCACTGGGGTCGCAACTCCGCCGGGGGCGGAGTTGGGTCGGAGATCAGCATCTTGAGATCCGAGAGGGCGGAGAGGGTTTGCTGGCGGAGCGAGTTATCGAAGTGGACCTCTTGACGCTGCTGGGATTGGGCGTGGAAGATCGCGCCGGCGGGGGTGGCGAGGCCGAACATCTCTTCGAGGCAGAGCGCTTGGGCGCAGAGTTGGACCTCGTCGTTGGACCAGCGGCGCGTGGGGCCCTTCTTGTATTCGACTGGCCGGGCCTCGGCGATGTGCTGAGGTATCTCTGATTTGAGATCGGAGATTTGGGAGTCGAAGGGCGCGTAGCGTACTTCGACGAGGTCGGCTTTGCCGGAGAGTCCAAGCGTGTCGGAGAAGAGCGGGAGGGCGCGCAGAAGCGTCCAGCCGGCGCGCTGTTCGTAGCCGGGGAAGTCGACGTGCTCGTGGACGAGGTCGCCGAGGACGGTGTGCTCGTTGGTACCGCGCAGGCCCTCGACGAACTTCAGCCACGCCCGGCGCGGGCAGAAGAGGAAGTCGTTAAGGGCGGAGAGCGGCAGCGGGTCGGGCGCTGCCGCCGGCGGAGGCGACACGAGCTCGCTCACAACTTGCGGAGTAGTTTCACCGTATCTGTGGCGGCGAACGACTGACCGGGCTTCACGACTTCGTCGATGGGCTTACCGTCTACGGTCAGGTCGTAGTCGGCGAAGCTGCGGGCGACGGCGACGCCGGGTTTGGCGGCGACCTGGACGCGGTCGAAGAGTTTGTGGGCGGGGGCGTTTCCGAGGACGGAGCTGTGCTCGAAGACGAGAAGCGCCTGCGGGGCCATCGTGCCGCGGGAGGCGGAGCGGTCGTGGTCGAACATCATCGCGAGGGCTTCCCAGAAGAGTTCGAGATCGGCTTCGGAGAACTTGGTTTCGTTGGCGAGATTGGCGGAGATGAAGCCGTGGCAGCGGTAGAGGCCGTAGGGGATGAGGTTCTTGCGGCCCATAGTCTGGTTCGGCGAGTCCGCTTCCTTGGCTTCGGTCACCGCCATGCGCGTGATGGAGAGGTCGAGCGGGAGAATCGGATCAATGCTGCGCGAGAAGCTGAACTGTACCGGGCCGCGGACCTGGCCGGCGTTGGCTCCGGTGGACATGACGGCGCCGAAGGTGCGAACGTCGTAGAACTTTTGGCACATGGCGGCGCGCGCGTCCTTCACCTGCTCGCGGGTGGCGACCTTCTTCTTGCCGTCCACATCGTGGCCGAGGTCGGTGTGCGCCTGCTGGATGCTTTCGTTGAGCACCGAGCCCTGCTGGACGAAGACCTGCTGGCCCTTGAGAAGCACGTAATTGCGGACCTTGCGCTTGAGGCAGACGTCGGAGACGAGGCCGTGCATGTCCTGCGGGTCGATGCGCGGGGCGTTGGCGGCGTCGGGATCACCGTTGGGGTTACCGTCCTTGATGTCGAAGAGGTAGATGAAGTCGTAGCGGTTGTTCATGGCGGGATTGGGAATCTGGGATTTGAGGATCTGAGATTTGAGAAACGGAGAGACCGAGAGCGGAGGCTGCAGGTTAGGATGTGGCTTCTGCCGGCAGGTTTGTGGCAGCGGAGGCGCGTTCCTCGCGGCGTTCGGCGCTTTGGCGGCGGTAGTCGGCTTTCTGATGATAGAAGCCGAGGGCGAAACGGCCCTGCTCTTCGAGCGAGAGAGTGGGCGGGAACTTGCTGCCGAGGCGGGTCGTGAGGTCTTCGAAGTCCTTGCGGATGTTTTCGGCGATGCCGCCGCCGGCTTTGGCGAGGTGGAACTGGGAGTTGCGGAAGAGGCGGCCCATCACGAGCGACGGGGTGACGCAGGCGCTGGCGTAGAAGCGTTCGGAGATGCCGGCGTTGAGCTGGCCTTGGGCGAGGTACTGGAGGCGGTCGAAGACGGCGAAGAGCCGTCCGCAGAGGTAGGAGGGATCGGAGCAGGCGGGGTCGAGTTGGGCGGACATGGTGATGTTTTGGTTGGGAAGGCGGTTGAGCACGGCGCGGATCAGGCCGAGGCGAGCGGGGTTGAGGCGCGGGTCGCGGGTGTCGTCGGGTTTGCGCTGGTCGAGTGACTGGCGACGGAGCGCGACGGCGAGAGCGGTGCGGGGCAGGGGCGTGGGAGCGCCCCGGAGAATGGAGTAGAACAGCTCGGCGGGGAGCGGTGGCGGGAGCTCGTCGAGCTCGGCGCGCACCAAGGCGTAGAGGATGGCGCCGAACTTGTGGCCGGTACGCAGTTCGATGCCATCCGGGTCGATGATCGAGGAGGCGTCGAACCAAGCGGCGATGGCGCACTGGACACGATCTACGGTGGTCTCGAGCCAGTCGCGGACGACGATGCGGGCGCCGTTGCCGGAGAGTCCGAGGCAGTAGTAGGCGTTGGCGTCGAGCCCGCGTTGTTTCGCGCCGGCTTGGACCGACTTTAGGAGCGTGGCGACGCCGTCGGGATCGGCGGTGGCGAGCAGGTCGAGGGGATCGAACGTGACCGGTTCGCGGGTCCAGTGGAGGTAGATCGTCTCGTTGAAGACGAGGCGCTGATCGCGGGACTTCTGTACCAGCGTGTTGAGTGCAGTGCGGATCTTTAGCTCCGCAGCGGGCGAGAGCGGGGCGTTCTGGGCCTGCTCGAGGCCGAAAGAACAGAAGGAGCTTTTGTCGAAGCTGATCAGGTTGGTTCCTTGGGCGAGGCCGCCGGGGATGCCCTTGATCTTCTCGGTGGTATCGAGCGTCGCGGCTCTTTCACCGGTGGCGAGGCATACCCGGACTTCGCGGCTCTCGGAGGCAGCGGTGGCTTCGGCCCTGCGTCGCTGTCGCCAGAAATTCAGGAGATGTGGGATCGACAGCAGATCGACGCCGTCGACGGCGAAGGTGGCGTTCTCGTTGGGTTTGGCTTTCGCGGTGACAAGATCGGCATGGAGCGCGGCGAGAGCGGTCGAGTCGTCGAGGAAGGCGAGGACGGCACGCAGCGCCGGGGCGGCCGTGGGCGACGCTTCGGCGGCGATGGTCAGGAGGCTGCGGAAATAGCGATGCTGGGCGCGGCGGTTCTTGTGTTTCTCCGGAGTCTTCGGGTCGAGGTAGAGCGTGGCGCGTTCCAACGAATCGCAGAGGAAGTACGAACGTGCCTTGTCGCCGGTTTGGGTGAGTTCGTTGGGCGAGGTGAAGGGCCGACGGAGCGTCTTAGCCGGCGGTTTCTTCGCCGACGGATCGTCGGAGAGCGGAATGGGGCCGCCGGCGAGGCGGCCGTCGGCGGTGAGTGGAATCAGCCAACGCACGCCGACGGGCTCGAAGTCGGCGTCGCCGAGGTTCTCGCGTTCGGCGTAGGCGAGGAGCGCTTGGAGGATCATGCGGCACCTCCGGCGGCGGCGAGTTGCGCGCGGACCTCGGTCCACGTGGGGATGGTGACGATGCCGTCTTTGAGCGCGGCACGGAAGACGGTGACGCGTGGGACGGTGGGCTTGGCCTTGGGCGCGAGCTGGGCGGCCTTGTCGGGATTCTGAGCGTCAAGATCCCACACGTCGTAGACCATAAGGCCGAGGTCGGCATCGCGGTTGATGTCGGGGGCGACGTGCATGGCGGAGGCATCGGCGAGTTCGAAGTGGGCGGGGAACTCGCGGCAGCCGAAGACGGGTTGGGCGAAGCATTGGCCCTTCTCGGCGCGGCGGCGGAACATGCCGTCGTACTTGCCGAGGTTGTCGTCGCCCGCGGGCTCGTCGTGCCCGAGCGGATGCTGACGGGGGCGGCCGGCGAGCGGGGTGAGGGCGAGCGAGGCCTCGATCACGTACTCGACGTCGCGCAGGGCGAGGGTGTTGCGCTGGGTGCGCTCCTCATCGGCGAGGATGGGCTCGGCGGCGCGGGCGGAGAGTACGGCCTTCACCTCGTTGCGACGAAAGGCGAGGAACTGGATCGGCTTGTGGACTGCGATGCGGTGGATTCGCCAGCGGAATTGGGGCTTGTAGAGGATGGCCTCGAGGATGCCGCGCACAGCGGAGGGCGTGGGCACGGGGTAGCTCACGCGCTCGACCTTCATCTCGGGTCGCGTGAAGCAGGCGAGGTCGCCCCAGACGCGGAGGTGGTGCAGGGTGTTCATGGGTTGGTTGGGTTGTTCAAAGAAGGCAGTCGGCGCCGGTAGCGGCGATGGCACCGAGCTCGGGGTCGTAGTGGCCTTTCCAGACCCAGAGGTCGAAGTCGGGCACGGGTTGGTGGACGGCGCCGCAGGCTTGGGCCTTGCGGAACTCGCTCTCGTAGAGGTTCACGCTGAAACGCTGGGCGCGCCGGCACTCGTCGCCGGTGAGGTGGCGCTCGCGCTGGAGCTTGGCGATCAGGTCGGCGCCCTCGCCCCATTCGACGAGGACGGCACGGGTGTTGTCGTCGATCAGACGGCACTTCTCGGCAGCGGCGGGAAAGTCGAAAGATTCCGAAAGCCGCACGACGGAGTCGCGGTCAGCGGCTTCGGGACCAGCGAGACGGTAGAATTCCTCGAAGTAGCGCGCGTAGGTGGCCGGGTCGTCGAGGGGAGCGGCGGGAAAACGATGGAGAAACTCCTCGGTTTTGCGCGCGGCGAGGGCATACGCGCCGGGCGGCATGGCCGGATCGGCGGGGTGGAAAACGGTGACGATGCCGGGCTCGGGCAGGCGGTTCTCGCGGTTGCAGCGGCCGGCGGTCTGGATGATCGAGTCGAGCGGTCCGAAGGCGCGCCACACGGTCGGAAAATCGACGTCTACGCCGGCCTCGATGAGCTGGGTCGAGACGAGGCGGCAGGGCTGCGGGCGGGCCGGATCGAGGCGCTGGCGCACGGTGGCGAGCACGGCGAGGCGGTGGGCGGGACAGAGGCGTGAGGAGAGATGGAAGCGGCTGTCGGCTGGGAGGAGCCGGAAGAGTTCACGGGCGTGGGCGGTGGTGTTGACTACGCAGAGGGCCTGGTCGCGCTTCGCGAGACGGAGGGCGAGAGCCGGCCAGTCGGTGGGCTGGGTGCGGGGCTCGCAGACGATCTTCGTGCGGCGGAGGGCGGCGGCAAAATCGGCCGGACGCGGGTTGATTTCGGTGGGTCGCCACGTGAGACCGGAAACGAGCGGGACGCTGGCGAAGGCCGGTTGGGTCGCCGTCATGAACACCGTGGTGCAGCCGTAGTCGTGGGAGAGCAGGAGCGTGGCGGAGAGAAGCGACGGGGCGAGCGACGGCGGAAGCGTTTGCACCTCGTCGAAGAGGATCACCGACCGGGAAATGGCATGAAGGCGCCGGCAAGCGGCCGGCTTGTGCGCGAAGAGCGACTCGAAGAAACGGACGTTGGTGGTGACGACGATGGGCGCCGACCAGTTCTCGGCGGCGAGGCGGGCGTGGCGAGTGTGGGCTTCTTCGGCGTCGCGCTCGGCCGGAGTGGCGCGCTCGGCGGCCGGGGCGAGGTTGGCATGGTGCTCGAGGACGTAGTTGTCTCCGAATGGCTCGGCGAAGAGACTGCGGAAAACGCGTGCGGTCTGCTCGATGATGCTGGTGTAGGGGATGACGACAATGATTCGGCGGAGGCGGCGCGGGTCGTCGGGCTGAAGGTCTCGGTTGTGGTGCTCGATGTGGCGGAGTGCGAAGGCCAGAGACGCGAGAGTTTTGCCGCTGCCGGTGGGCGCGGTGAGGGTGAAGAGCCCGGCTGGCGATGCAGCTAGGGCGAGACAGGCATCGAGCAGCTCGTGTCGGAGTTGGCTGAGGGTCGAAGCCGTCCGCTTGGAGGCGAGTGCCGCCAAAAGGTGTTTCAATGCGGTGGATTCGCGTAGCGCCGGGCTGGTGCGCTGTGCGGATTGGCCGGGATCGAAATGGCGCTCGGTGTCGAGAAAGTCGGCGTCGGTGAGTGCGCTCAGCAGGAACCGGGCGCGCAGAGCCGCAGCGAAACGCTCCACTGTTCGGCTCGCAGCTTGCGGGAGGGGTATTTCGAAGCCGTCCGCCAAGAGACGAGCCAGCAACACCTCAAGCTCTTCGGTGCAGCCGGTAAAGGCGGCGCGCTCGCGTGAGTCGAGGAAGCGCCGGAGTGTCTGTTCCAGACTATCGTTCCCACGGGCGGGAGGCAGCCCGGTGTGGTGTCCGTCGATCGGGAATGCCGTCAGCGGGTGACCGGACCGGTAGGCATGAACGGCTCCCGCGGCCCAATGGTTGATGCCATGAATGCGCGGATCGCGGAGCCGTTTCTGGAAACGGTCGGCGTACTTCCCCAGATCGTGCAGCAGGCCGGCGAGGCGGGCTTCTTCGGCGGCGCCGAATGGGGCGGCGAAACTGGCGGCCAGTTCGGCTACATTGCGCAGGTGGTCGCGCAAGAGCTGCCATTGCCCCGAGTCTTCAGGCAGGGGTTTCCCATCGGGGCCGTTGGCGGTGTGGGCGTAGGCGATCATGCGCGAGAGGGCGGCTTTACGCGCATGATGGTAACGGAGGGGGTGGGACAACGGCGGACCGAGGCGGAAGATTCCTTCCGGGTCGGAACGGGCGGCGCTCCGGGGCTGCGGCGGTGGGCTGGGTTGCACGCATGGCTCCATGTAGCACCTGATCGCGTGCTCTGGCAACGGATAATATGATACGCCACCGAACAGTCGTGACGATCCAGTGATGGACGGTGCGACCGAGTGGTTCGTCCGGGGAGGCTGAGGCGGCGTAGTGGACGCAGCGTTGTGCTGCACTCCGCGGAGGTGGTCAGCGCGCGGGGGCGCGCACGAGCCAGAAGCGGCAGTTGTCGGAGAAATCCTTCACGGCGCGGGACTCGCGGACGAGATCGCTGCGCATGACGTCGTACTCGGGTTCCCAACCGGTGGCGGCGAGCTCGGCGAGCATCTCGTCGCGGGTGGGCAGATGCATGAACGTGCGGCCGTGTTCGTGTTCGAAGTAGCGGTCGCCGTATTCGTGCAGCCGCGGGTCCTGTTTGCCCTTGGCCCAGAGCTTCGCCTCGGCCTCCCAGAGGTGGAGCTCGTCGGGTTCGTCGCGGTCGTGCGTGGTGAAGAGCAGCGGGGCGCCGGGGGCGAGGACGGCGGCGAGGTTGCGCAGCGCCGCCCGGCGGGCGCGGCGGGTGGGGATCTGCATCAGGCCGTTGAAGAGGAAGAGCGCACCGGAGAACGAGGGGGCGGAGACATCTCTCGCCATTGCGTTCCGCATTGGCTGGCGAGGCGCGCCACGTTCCGGTGGGGACGTGGCGGGACGGTGAACGGTGGACGGTGTCGGAAGATCGGAGACCGGAAACCGGAGACCGGAAACCGGAGACCGGCCGACTGCAGACGACGGATGGCCGACGACAGGCGACGGACGGAGAGCGGCGCCACATTCGGAAGGGTGGCCGGCAGCGGGGATCGCCGCTCTTGCGAGCGGCGCCACGGGAGAAGACGCGGGGGAAAGCAG
>JAEXPL010000222.1 GCA_023446865.1 Verrucomicrobiota bacterium
AACCAGGTGATCACCCCGAGTGTCTACACCCGGTTCGTCGCGGCCTACTGGCGCAACGACAGCATGTACTTCAAGAACCAGTTCCGCCGCGGTTACCAGATTGCCCCGTCGATCTCCTTCCAGCTCAGCCGCGATCACAAGCTGACGGTGAAGGCGGAGCTCGTCGACAACCACGAGCCGAACCTCGGCGGCGTGCCGATCGACCCCGCGGCCGGCACCAACACCAAGGCCGACATCGCCCGCGGCCTCCCGCACAACTGGAGCTTCGGCAGCGACAACGACGACCGGCTGCGCCAGACGCAGCGGTTGACCGCCGAGCTGCTGTCCAACTTCGGCGCGCACGTCTCCTCGCGCCTGATGGTGGCGCTCGATCACGTGAAACGCCTCGACGTCGGCGGCACGGGAGCGGCGATCACCGGCGGCGGCGGCGGCAGCGTGAACCCCTTCACCGGTGCCTACGAGCCCGGCGTGAGCTGGAACACGGCGGCCTACAACGCCGACACGACCGGCACGGTGGTGCTCACCGCCACGCCGGCTCCGGTGACCGATCCCTCGACGTGGGTCTACGGCCGCAACACCGGCGTGGAGGACATCAATTACTGGGAGGGCCACGTGAAGAACGACTACGTGGTCACCTTCGACTGGTCGGGCGTGACCTCGAAGACGATCGCGGGCATCTCGGCCAACCAGTCGAATCTCCATCGCAAGTCCTACGTCACGGTGCCGCGCCCGAGCCTGCCCGCCAACAACCTCGGAAGCATCACCTATCCCGACTGGGTGCGTAAGCCGATCCTCTCCAACACCAGCAGCGTCGCGGGCGCTGTCGCGGCCCAGGGCCAGAACAAGGAGGCCCGCCAGAACGACCTGCAGCTGTTCGTGCTCGAGACGCTCGGCTTCTGGTCGGACCGCATCCAGCTCAGCGGCGGCGTGTCGCGCTTCTTTGGCGAGCTCACCCGCACCGACGTGTCGCGTTCGGCTGAGAACAACCTGCTGAATACGGTCCCGACCTACAACCTCACGAGCAATGCCGTGTCGGTCGGCGTGGTCGTCAAACCGGTCAAGTCGGTGTCGATCTTCGCCAACCGCAACACCACCGGCGGCGCGATGCCGGGCTCGCTCGGTGCCGGCACCTACGCGCCGACGCTGCGCCTCGCGCAGGGCAGCCAGAAGGAGGTGGGCGTGAAGACCACGCAACTCAACGGCCGGCTCACGGCCTCGCTGGCCTACTTCGACATCGCCCAGAGCAACTACGCGGTGACGAACAGCCTCTACTACGAGCTCGTGGCCCAAGGGAAGACCGCGGAGGCCGCCGCGCTGCCGCCGCTCTACCTCAACATCAAGTCGAAGGGCTGGGAGTTCGAGACGAGCTACGCGGTGAACGAGAACCTCACCTTCATGGGCAACTTCACCAACTACCGCGTGCGCCAGCCCGGCACCGAGGCGCGCGTGCGCGGCGTGGCCGACCGCACCTGGGCGGTCTACGCCGACTACGGCTTCACCAGCGGCCCGCTCAAGGGTTTCGGGGTGAACGTGGGCGTCGACTTCCGCGACGAGGCGGCGGGCGACAACGTGACGGGCTACACGACCAACCGCTTCCTGCCGGACGGCACCATCGTGGGCAAGCAGCCAACCTTCATGATCCCGCGACGCACACTCGTGAACCTCGGCTTCTCCTACAAGGCGCAGGCCTGGACCGCCCGGCTCCAGATCGCGAACCTGCTGGGCGAGGAGTACCTGCAGTCGGCGACCAACCGCTCCAACGTGATCGTCGGCGAGCCGATCAGCTTGAAGGGATCGTTCACCTACACCTTCTGAGCCGCAACGCGGGTCAGCAGAACATAAGTGGAGAGGCCGGCCCGTTGCGACGGGCCGGCCTTTTTGCGTGGGTGCGTAGCGGAACGGGTCGGACTGGTCGATTGGGAGCGCGTTGCGCCTGCCGCGGGGACGGGCAACGTGGGCGCATACCCGGAACATGCTGCGACACTTTGCCACCGGCCCGGTGCGTTGGAGGGACCCCATTCCGTGTCAGACGCGGACGAATTGGGAGATCTTCGGCGTGTTCGAGGGGTGCTGCGGGCTGCGCTTTTCCGGCGAGGAGCGCTGGGTGCCCTACG
This sequence comes from Verrucomicrobiota bacterium, assembly GCA_023446865.1. Taxonomy (GTDB): domain Bacteria; phylum Verrucomicrobiota; class Verrucomicrobiia; order Opitutales; family Opitutaceae; genus CAJCBL01. The sequence goes on from JAEXPL010000222.1 coordinate 2,115, forward strand.
AGCGGATGCTGTGGGTGTTCGCCCCGGAGTGTTCGCATGGCTGGACCAACGTCGGCGGGCAGCCGTTCCATCGCGCGACACTCCATTTCAGCAGCGTACCCGACCCGCTCGGCGAGGTGGTACGCAACCATGGCGGGTGGCTGGCGCGGGTGCTGTCGGAGGCGGAGGCGCAACGCGTCCGCACCATGGCCGAGGCACTGGCCCCGCATTTCCACACTCCGACCCGCGTCAGTCCGATCCATATCCAGCGCTGTCTGGCGGAGTTGGCGCTCCTGCTCCTGGAGGGCGTGGCGGCGGCGGAGGCGCTGCCGACCCTGACCGATCTGGCGGCGCTGCGCATCGAGCGGGCGATGGCGTGGTATGCCGAGCACCTCGCGCGGCGGCCGACGGTGGAGGAGGTGGCCGAAGCCATCCATGTGAGCCCGAGTCATCTGCGCCGGCTCTTCGTGCAGCACCGGCATGTGAGCCCCAAAGCCGCGTTCCAGCGGCTGCGGCTGGAGCGGGCGATGGAGCTGATGGGCAGCTCGACGCTACGGCTGGAGGAGGTGGCGCACTGCTGCGGCTACACCAGCGCCAGTCATCTGTGCCGCGAGTACAAGGCGTTGCAGCATTTCACGCCGGGCACCTGGCGCCGGCGTCTTGTCGACCGGTTTCTCGATGCCGTGCCCGCCGAGGTACAGGAGCAGGACTGCAATGTGCGCCCACGCCTGGCGGCGCAGGTCCAGTGAGGACGGGGCTACGCCTCGCTCCCCACAGGCTGCGCCGTTTGCCCCGACCCGAGAACGTTGGCGACTGCGGCCGCGACGGCCCTGAGCGCAGGGGAACGCGGGCCGGTGGCCGCCGACCCTCCCTCCGGTGGCGCTCGGACGGTTTGAGCCCGTAATCGCTTTGCAGAAACGGATGGCCCGCTAGCGTTGGCCAATGGACCAACCGGACCTGACCCAAGGCGATTTCACCCTGCCCGGCGAAGCGGGCTACGAACAGCTCACGCTCCGTCTCGCGAAGAAGTGGGGGGCGGACACCATCCGCGACTCGGACGGCACGCAGCTCTCGCCCGAGATCGTGCAGTCGGGCTACGCGATCTTCTCGACGATCTGCCTCGTGCGCTCGATCCAGCCCTGGGCGCGCGAGCACCACGACCAGTTGCAGCAGAACTTCCTGATGAGCTTCCCGGTCGTCGCCGAGAAGACGACGACGGTGATCACGCTGCTCGCCGGCTACTACACCGAGCAGTTCACCGTGAACTGGAAGGACAGCCCGAAGCAGTGGTGGCAGGTCTTCGACCGCACCACCGGCAAGGAGGTCTCCAAGACGAAGTGGTCGGTGAACCCGAAGAAGGGCACCGTCACCATCGCGGGCACCATCCCGGGCCACAAATACACCGTGAACTTCCTCGCCCTGCGCCTGTGGGAGGAGATCTCGATGTACAACCACCTCACGAACAACTGGGGCGACCGCGAGCACCTCGCCGCCGTCGATCCGATGCAGCCGGCGGTGCAGAAGCAGCTGCTGGCGTTTCTCCAGCGCTGGCTCGTCGAGCACAAGGACACGAAGGTCGTGCGCTTCACTTCGATGTTCTACAACTTCTCGTGGTTCTGGGGCGCCGATCACGCGCGCCTGCGCGACATCTACTCCGACTGGGGCGACTACGAGATGACCGTCAGCCCGCGCGCGCTGAAGCTCTTCGAGAAGAAATTCGGCTACAAGCTCACCTCCGAGGATTTCGTCAACGGTGGCCTCTACAACTCCACGCACAACGCGCCCTCGCGCCGCTACTGCGACTACATGGAGTTCGTCCACGACTTCGTGATCGAGTTCGGCCGCAAGTGCATCGACCTCGTCCACACGCACCAGAAGCTCGCCTACGTCTTCTACGACGACCACTGGGTGGGCGTGGAGCCGAACAGCCCGCGTTTCGCCGAGTTCGGCTTCGACGGCCTGATCAAGTGCGTCTTCAACGCCTTCGAGGTCCGTCTCTGCGCGCACTCGAAGGGCGTGAAGACCCATGAGCTGCGCCTGCACCCGTACCTCTTCCCGACCGGTCTCAAGGGGGAGCCGACCTTCAAGGAGGGCGGCAACCCGACGCTCGACGCGAAGAATTTCTGGATCGACGCCCGCCGCGGCCTCGTGCGCGCGCCGATCGACCGCATCGGCCTGGGCGGCTACCTCTCGCTCGTCGAGCCGTTCCCGGATTTCCAGGACTACATCGAGGGTCTGCTGAAGGAGTTCCGCCTCCTGAAATCCTTCCATGCGAGCGGCCAGCCGTGGGTGGCGCCGTTCAAGGTCGCCGTGCTCACCGCCTGGGGCAACCTGCGCGCCTGGACCTGCTCCGGCCATTTCACGCCGGGCGTCGAGCTTTACGCCGTGCTCGAGTCGCTCGCCGGCCTCGCGCTCGACGTGCAGTTCATCAGCTTCGACGACCTCGTCGCCGAGGGCGTGCCGGAGGGCGTGAAGGTCATCATCAACGCCGGCCGTGCGGGCACCGCGTGGTCGGGCGGCCACTTCTGGAGCAATCCGGAGGTCGAGACCATCCTCACGCAGTTTGTCCAGAAGGGCGGCGGCGTGATCGGCGTAGGCGAACCCAGCGCGCTCGCGCAGCCCGGCCAGCTCTTCAAACTCGCCCAGGTCTTCGGTCTCGACCGCGACAGCGGCGAGCGCCTCGCCAACGGCAAGTACAAGTTCACCAAGCCCGATGGCGCCGTCGCCAAGCACTTCATCACCGCCGACCTCCCGGCGGGTGTCGCGCCCGACCTCGCGAAGGACGTCGACGGCATCTATGTCCACGGTCCGGACACGCAGGTGCTCGCCGAGCGCGACAACTCGCCGCGGCTCGCGGTGCACGGTTTCGGCAAGGGCCGCGCCGTGTACCTGAGCGGCTTCAAGTTCTCCCCCGAGAACACCCGCCTGCTGCACCGCGCGCTCTACTGGGCCGCGGCCAAGGAGGCGCAGTGGTCCGCGTGGAGCTCGTCGAACATCCGCACCGAGGCCACGTACTTCCCGAAGGCGAAGAAGCTCGTCGTGATCAACAACGCCGGCACCGACGCAGCGACCACCGTCACCCTTGGCGACGGCAAGGCGACGAAGTCCGTGCAGCTCTCCGCCCACGGCATCGCGATCCTCGACGCCTGAGCCGCGGTGCATGAGTTCGGCTGCGGAGCGGAGACCCGTGGCCATGGCCGGCGTGCCGCCCGCTTCAACCGCGTGCGCACGCCGGCTGCGGTGCACTGTGCAGGGGAAGGTATGAGCGATCGCCGTCCGGGGAACTGCGCTTCGGGCCGAATCGCCGTTCGCTGCTCCCGCGGCGTCATCCGTGGCGTGATCATCGCAAGCGGGGCGCCGGTACCGGCATTGGCGACGGGGAACTTGAGCTGGACTTGAGAGATGGCGACACGGACCCGCTGTTCCCGCGAACCCCGCTGCGGCGCCGGGCGTGGGCGACGGCAAATCCGGTTTGCGGTGGTGAGCATGGCGGTGACGATGGCAGCGATGACCGCCGGCGATTTCCTCGCGCTGCTGCTGATGGGCCTGCTTGGCAC
>JAEXPL010000275.1 GCA_023446865.1 Verrucomicrobiota bacterium
CCCCCCCCGGCCATGTGAGGCCCAGCCCCATCCAAGGCCGATGCCGACCACCAGTCCGCCGATGGCATATCCAAGGTTTGCGCTCTTCATGATTGGAGTTCTCCGCGGAACGATCGCGGCCGGAGGCCCATCGCCCCGCACCGGGATCACTTGTGCATCCACAGTTTGGTGGCGCAGACCGGATCCACTCAAGCCCGATTGCGGAACAACGGCGCAACGGACACCTGGCGGCCGTCACGACCGCCACCGGCAGTCGCGGGAGCGCCGCTCACTTCGTCGCCCGAAAGTCCTCGGGGCGAAAGACGATCTCCTCGACGAGCACGCCGTCGCGGTCCGTATAGCGGTAGACGAGCGTCACGCCGCCCTTGACGACCCCCGCGAGCGCGGTCGTCTCCACGTTGCGTTTCACCGCCGCCACGACCTTCTCCTGCCAGAGCGCCGGATCGAGCTCCGCCTTCGCCAGACCGGTGAGCGTGAGCGAGACGGTGACGGTCTTCACCGGATCGACCTTCGCGCCCTCGAGGCGCGTGACATCGTCGATCATCTTCGGCGCGCCGGAGTTGAGCGTCTCGGCGAGCTGCTGGGCCTGCTGACGGGAGCGCATCTCCAGAGCGTTGCTCCGTACCTTGTGGAAGGCCGGAATCGCCATGCCGACGAGCAGGAACGGCAGCAGGGCTCCCAGAAGACCGGGAAACAGCAGGCCCTTGCGTCCATGCTTCCGAACACCGCAGAGCGCGACGATACCGGCCGGGATCGCCGAGAGGAAGAGCAGCCCCATCAGAATGCCGAAGCCGCGACGCACCAGATCGAACTCGGGGCCCGCCGCGCGAAAGATTCCGCCGGACATGATGTTGAGGCCGACGCTGACGAGCAGTGCGACGAGCACGTACTTTCCGGCCTTGTGGTGGATCGATGTGCGCGGCGCATCCGGGGCGGCCGCAGGAAGCGGAGGAGGAGTGGTCATTCGGAGGGTTGGGGCGGACCGAGATAACCGCGCCGCCGCGCCCGTGTCCAGAACGGTACGGCAGGACCGGTGACCGGTAGTCAGTGAGCGGTGGTCGGTGGCCAGTGGCCGGTTGCCAGTAGACGGTGACCAACGATGGCGAGATGACAGACGACCGGCCACCGATCACTGGTCACCGGTCACCGTCCACAGTCCACCGTTCACGTTTCCTCGGCGCGGTGCAGATCGAACCAAGTCTGGATGTCGGGGCGATCACCGAAGCCGCGGTCCTTCTTGGCCTGCTCCAGCTCGGCGCTGCCGCCATCGCGCCAACCGCGTTTCGTCATGAAACCGTTCCAGATCTCGATCTCGTCGGCGCTGGGCCGGTAGAAATTCGCGTAGCACCACTCGAGGATCTCGGCATCGGTGCCACCCTGCAGCACTCGGGCGACGACCCGCTCGTAATCGGCGCGCAGGAAGGTGCAGCAGCGCGCATCGAAATGGGTGCGGTTGGCGGTGCCGGTGTAGTAGTCGGCGGGCAGCGTGCCCGCGGCTTTGAGACGGATCTTGTCGAGCATGCGGCCGAAGAAGACGAGGCCGCCGACCTGTTCGTAATCGCTGCGCAGTCCGGGAATTTTCATGGGAGCAGAGGGAGTTGGGTTGTGCGGCCGAAGCAAACCGGCCCGGCCGCTGCCGGGGTTAACGGCACAAACTCACCGCCACATCTCCTCGGCGGCAAACGTCGCAGTCGTCGCCCAACGCTCGGCCAACGGCCGGAGCGGCGCGTGCAGCGCTGGCACGGGGAGCGTGAAGAACTCCACCAGCCGGACGAACAACCATCGGCCCAACGCCGCCTCGTCGAACCGGCGCTCAGCGCGGAGCAGCTCCAGGTAAAAACGGCTGATCTCCCGGCGGCGCCCGTGCAACGCCCCATCCCAAGCCAAGGTCGGGGGCGCATAGAGCATCAACAAGAGCGACTTCGCGACGTCGGCCTCGAGCGGACCAATCACCGCGCCGTTCCAATCGATCACCCGCGCGCCGCCCGCGCCGAGCAACAGATTGCCGGGATGATAGTCGCCGTGGCAGAGGGTGGGCGCAGAACCGCCCGCCATCGCGAGCACGGCCAGCGCCCGCTCGGCGGCGCTGCCGAGGGAAGACCGCGCGGCACCGAGCCGTTGCGCGATCCGCTCGCTCACCGGAGCGAACAGCTCGTTGCCGCGCAGCCCGCGAAACCGCTGCTGGGTCTCGAAGAGCGTCTGCGCGATCGCCGCGTCGCTGCGCTCCGGCAAGCGGCCGAGCGCCGGTGCATCGATCCGCTCCATCAGGTAACCGGCACGCCCGCGCACCAACGTCTCTTCGAAAACCTCCGGCACAAGCGGCGTCTGCGTCCGAAGATGCCGCGTCTTCCCGAACTCGGCGTGGCCCACGCCCTCGAAGCCTGGTCGGTACAACTTCAGGACGACGGTCGGCGACATCGCGTACAGCTCCGCGGTCCACCCTTCGGCGATCTTCGGCGTAGCGGCGAGGTCCATGGCGGCGGTCCCCGTGCAGCACGGCACTGGCCGCGCGCTCCGGGATGGTTGGTCAATCGGCCGGTGTCGCCCGCCGGAGCCACTCACTCAGGTTCGAGAAATGCACCCCTGCAGCGTATTTTCCGCGGCGTCCCCCGCAAGGTTTGTTCTCGGGTTCTGGTGACCGAACCGCCCAGCTTCGGCTTGCGATGGTTCCGACCCACCGCTTGCCTCGTTCCATGGATACCCCGCACCGCACTGGATTTGGTCTCTGGATCGCCGCGCTCGCCTTTGCGCTCGCCACCACCCTCGCCTGCGCCGAGCCCGCGCCGCTCGCCCTCGAAGCCCAGGTCAATGGCGTCTGGACACGCGTCCTGCGGATCGAGCGGCGCCACGTCATCGGCGAAGGCGCTGCCGGCGCGGTCGAGATCCCGGCCACCGCACCGCTCCGGCTCACTGGCGATCCGGCGGAGAACACCGAGGCCTTCGACTCCGCCACGACCTTCGATCTCCTCGCCTTTCCCGCGCCGTCCGGCTCCGGCAAACCGCCGCGGTGGAAGGCGCGCGCCATCCGGCTGTGCGCCAAGACGCTCATCGGCCCCCGGGGACGTTGGCAGCCCGCCAATCCCGAGCAGGCCATCCTGGTCTGCGTCTGGCCGACCGCGACCGGCCCCGCCATTGTCCGCGGGTTCCCGCTGCAGAACCACGGCAACGGCGAGTTTGCGTTCGACGGCTTCAGTCTCGACCTCGACCCGGCCGCGGTCGCCGGCAACCCGTGTTTCCTGCTCTTCGAGAACGGCCGTCCGCTGCCCAGCCAAGTCGCGCCCGAGCAGCGCGAAGGCGTGCGCCTCGGGACGCTGGCCGCGCTCGGCCGCGACGCCGAGGTCGCCGCCGCCCTCCGGCAGGCCGGCGCGATTCCCGCCACGCCCAAGGATGAGCCCAATCTCCTCCACCGCTGCGCGCAGGCCGGCGCCGCCGACTCCGTCGCCACCCTCCTGACACTCGGCGCGAGCACGAAGACCCGGACGACCAACGACGACTCCGCCCTCCACCTCGCGGCGCGCTGTCACCGTGCCGCCGTCGTCACAAAACTGCTGGCCGGTGGCGCCTCCACGGAGTCGACCAACAACGAAGAGAACACGCCGCTGCACCTCGCGGCGACCAATTGTGCGCCCGAAGTCTGCCGCCTCTTGATCGAGGCGAAAGCATCGCTCTCGGCCTACAACCGCTATCGCCAGCCTCCCGCCCTTCTCGCCGCCATCTCCGGTTGCACCCCCGCGGTGGAATTGATGGTCGCCCACGGCGGCAAGTTCGACTTCGCCGCCAACGGCGAGAACCGAACGCTCGTCGCACAGGCCGCGTTGGGCCAAAGAGAGCTGGTCGGCATCTTGCTCGCCCAGAAAGCGAAGCCGGACTTCTTCTGGCGGGAACAGAGTCCCCTCCTCGGCGCCGCGCGTGAAGGCCACGCCGAGATCATCGGCGACCTCCTCGCGGCCAAGGCCGACCCGAACCTCGCCAACAAGGATGGCGTTACCCCGTTGCTCGCCGCCGCCAGCCGCGGTCACGCCGCCGCCACCGGTCTGCTCCTCGCCGCCGGCGCCCGGCCCGAAGGTTCCCGCGCCAGGGGCGTCGTCACCCCCTTGGTCGCCGCGTGTTATGCCGGCTCTCCGCAAACCGTGAAAGCACTGCTCGCCGCCGGCGCCGATCCTGCGGCGGAGTTCCCCTGGCATGGCGCGATGTACCGCCCGCTCTCGATCGCCGTCTGCTCCGGTTCGCCGGAGACGGTCGGCCTCCTCCTCGCCGCCGGCGCCCGGGCCAACCCCGCGTCACCGCTTTTCGATGCCGACCTGACCCAGGCGCTCGCGATGGACGCGGACACGTTTGTCGCCGCCGCCCTGCGCGAAGGCATGGCCCCCGATTTCCACACCGCCGCCGGCTGGTCGGCCCTGCAGATCGCCTCCCTTTCGAGGGCCGAACGCAGCGCGGCGCTGCTCAAAGCGGCCGGCGCGATCGAATCGCCGCAGGCGAACGGCCCGCAGATCGTTCCGTCGGCTCAGCTTGAGAAGAAACCTGCCCTCGTGGAGCTGTGTCCGGTCATCGACCCGCGCGACCCCGAAGAATCGGACTTCAGGGAGGAGGTGGTGGTGGTCGACGCCGTCATCGGCAGCGACGGCCGCCCTGCCTTCGCCCGCGCCAGCTGCCAGGACTGCCGACTCTCCCAGTCCGCCGTGCGCACCGTGCTCAACTCGCGCTTCGCGCCGGCCCTCAAGAGCGGAGTCGCCGTGCCCAGTCTCGTGCGCATTCCCGTCCAGTTCTGCGACAGCTCCGAGGTCACGTTCGACACCAACCGCGTCGACGTACGGGCCAGCCCGCTCTCCCAGCCGGCGCCGCGCTATCCGGATGAGCTCAAGCGCAAGGGCGTCAACGGCTCGGCGACCGTGTGGTTCGTCGTCGCCGCCGACGGCTCCATCCGCGACGTCAAGGTCGTCAACACCACGCATCCAGCTTTCGGTGCCAGCTGCATCGCGGCGGTGAAACAGTGGCGGTTCAAGCCCGCCATGATCGACGGCCGTCCCGTGGCCTGCCGGATGCAACAGGCATTCCCGTTCATGGTCCGCTGAGGCCGGCGCGTTCCCGCGTGAGCACCGTCCGCATTCTTTCCGTCTCCCTGGGCGCCGCGGCTCTGTTCGGCGCGGGCTGGTGGACCGGCCGTGCGCTCCAGCGTCCCGCGGTGGTGGCCCCCGGTCCGGCCGCCGCACAATCTTCACTCTCGGGCCCCGCCACGGCGGCGCTCAGCCTCGCCGACGCCGTGGCGCAATTCGCCGGCGCCAACGGCACCCTCACTCCGCGGGAACTCCGCGCCCGCCTCGCCCAGGCCTCGCCGGCGGAAATTCCCGGCCTGCTTGAGCTCGTCGCCAAACTCCCGAGCCGCCTCGACCGCGACCGCTGCCGCGCCACGCTCCTCGGCCGCTGGGTGAAACTCGACCCTACCGCCGCCCGCGCCTGGGCCGAGGCTCGCCCCGTCCTCGACGACCGCCACAGCGCCCTCCGTGATGTCTTCTCGGCCTGGAGCGAACAAGACCCTGCGACGGTCGCCGCGCTGATCACCTCCGACAACGTGCCTGGCGGGTTCGAGACCCTCGACGATGTCCTCGCCGCCTGGCTGGCGAACGACCCCGTCCGCGCCAGGGCCTGGGTGGGCGGCATCACCCATCCACGATTGCGCGACCTTGCGCTGCAGGCGCTCGTCGCGGTTCTGGCCCGGGACAATCCCTCCGCAGCGCTCGAAACTGCCCTCGCCGCCAGCACCGAACCGGGCGGCCGCAACTCGCTCACCACCGCCGTGCGTGCGGCGGTCCTGCGGGATCCGAGCTCGGCCTCCACCATCCTCGACCGCATTGCCTCCGCCGAGGCACACGGCTGGGCGGCAGTCCAGATCGTCGATGTCCTGGCCGCCAGCGACCCGAAGCTCGCGGGCGAGTTCACGCTCACGCTGCCGTCCGGCCCCGGGCGAGCCCATGCGCTGGCGACGGCGATCCGCGCGATGGCGACAGATCCCGACGATGCGTATCGATGGGTCTCTACCTCTCTTCCGGCCGGCGCGGAACGCGACCGCGCCATCGCCGGCCTCGTCGGCCAGATCGCGGAAGCCGCACCGCAGGATGCGCTCCGCTTTCTCGACCGCCTGCCGCCGGAGACCCGCCCCGTCGTCTTGGAGGAAGCCCTTTCCCGACTGGTTTATGCCGACGCCGCCGGAGCGACCGGATACGTCCGGCTGCTGCCTCCCGGGCCGGAGCGCGATCGCGCCGCCGAAAGCCTGCTTACGCTCCAGTGCCAGAGCGACCCGGCCGGGGCCCTCGCGACCCTTCAGCGCGATTTCCCCGAACTCCAATCGGACCGGCTCTACGAACGGCTCGTCGCCAACTCCCTCTACACCTCCGCCAACGAGCTTCTCGCACTGCTCCCCCTGCTGCCCACCGAGCCCGCCCGAAACCGGTTTCTCGATGCAGCGCTGAAGCGCTTCGCCTTCACTGCGCCCGAAACCGCAGCCGATCTGCTCCTCGCTCTGCCGCCCGCGCAACGCTCCGCCGCGACGATCAGCCAAGTCGCCAAAGCCTGGGCGGGCACCACCCCCGCGGCCGCGGCGGCCTGGGCCGCCTCCCTGCCCGACGACTCCGCCCGTCAGGCCGCCTGCCACGCAGTCCTGTCCGGCTGGGCCGCCACCGATCCTAGCGCCGCACTGCGCTGGGCCGGCACGCTACCCGACCCGCAGCTCCGGGCCGATGCGGCCCGGCTTGTCACCGAAGGCTGGGCGAGCAGCGACCCGATCTCGGCCGCACGTTGGTCCCAGGGCATCGTCGATCCCGCGGCACGGCGATCGGCGCAGGCGACCATCGCGGCGCGCTGGCTTCACTACGACATCCCCGCCGCCACGAAATGGCTCGCCGAGACGGATCTTCCGGCCGACCGCAAAGCCGCGCTCCTCACGGAGGCCCACCGATGAGGCGCGTCATCCTCCCGCTCGCCGCCCTCGGTCTGTTCGGCTCCGGTTTCTGGATAGGACAACGCCCTGCGGCGGTCCCATCGCCCGCCGCCGCTTCTCGCTCCACCGATGCGGGTCCAACCCACCGGGGCACCGCGTTCGATCCCCAGCCAACTCCGCCGGTGCCATTGTCGTCACGCGACTGGAAGGACCTGCTCGCCGAGATCGACCCCGCCAAGGTGCCCGAGCTGCTGGCCACCGCCCAGGCGATTCCGGCCCCCGACCTGCGCTCCTACGTCCTCTCTCGCCTGCTGGCACTATGGGCCTGCGACGACCCCGAGGCCGCAGCCGACTGGGCCGACCGCGCGGGAAACCGCTTCGCATTGGACCTCAGTGACCTCTACACCGCCTGGGCCGAGCGCGACCCCGCCGCTGCCGCTGCAAGGTCATCCGCGACCCCTCGCCGTTGGGATTCATTTATCGCCACCACAGCCATTGCCGAAACTTGGAGCACGCAAGACCTCGGCGCCGCGGTGGCTTGGGCCGGTAAGCTACCCGGCAGCGGCAACCGCTCCGGGGCCTACCGGGCTATTCTCCGGCGACTGGCCCAGACCGACCCACAACAGGCAATCTCGCTCGCACTGTCGCTCGATCGAGCGACCAACTGCGCCGAGAACCTGCGGACCATCGTCACAGTCCAGGCCGCCACCGACCCCGCAGCGGCACTCCAAACGATCAACACACTCCCTCCCGGCGTGCCGCGCGGCCCCCTCTACCAAGGCGTCGTCCAAGCACTCCTCGCCGACGACCCCAAGCTCGCGGGCGAGTTCGCCCTCACCCTTCCTCCCGGCCAATACCAGACCCAGGCCCTGGAGAACGTGCTTGCCCGGTTGACCGCTGAATCACCGCAAGCCGCTCTCGACTGGGTCTCCGCCAAGGTGCCCTATGGTCCGGTCCGCAGCACGTTGCTCAGAAACACGCTCATCTCGCTCACCAGCTCCGCCCCATCGGCGGTCGTGCCCTATCTCGATCAGGTTTGCGGCAACACCCGGCTCAACGTCGCCCTGAATGTCGCCCTCAATTGGGTTCGCCTCGATCCACCAGCCGCCGTGGCCTGGGTTTCGCAGCTCCCGGAGGATCAGAATCGTGGCAGTGTCCTGCGGAGCCTGGCTCGCTCCTGGGCACGCAACGAGCCGACTGCGGCGCTCAGCTTCGCGCTGCGGCAGACCAATCCGCAGGAGCAGGCCGGGATGCTCAACGGTATCGGAGGTGAGTGGGCGAGCTACGCGCCCACCGAGGCGCGCGCGGCGCTCGACCAACTCCCCTCCGACGACGCCCGGAAGAGCTTCCTCGACGGCATGATCTCCGGCCTCGGCCGTAGCCAGCCCCAGGCCGCCGCGGAACTCGTCGCCAGCCTTCCCGCGGGCGCCGTGCATGACTCCGCCGCCCGCGCCTACATTGCGAATGCCGCCTATGCGGACCTCCCGCTCGCCTCCCGCGTGGCGAACAGCATCGCCGACAGCCGCGTCCGCGAAGAAGCCCTCACCTCCCTCGCCCGGATTTGGCTGACAAAGGATCGTGCCGCCACCACCGCCTGGCTCGCCACCACCGACCTGCCAGAAGCGACGAAGCAACAGCTGCTCGCCCCGAAACCTTGATCGGTCGCGGATTTCTGATCACCGGTCTCACCACCGCGCCCTTCGCCTCGGCCAGCCGGTGTCGGAAGGTGGTTCCTCCGGATCTGCGTCCATCTGCACCCATGTCATCGGAATCGCTCCGCTTCCTGAGTTCGTGAGTTCCAGATCCACCGCCCTCCGGCTCGGTACCCCCGCCTCCGGCCTTCGTTCTCTTCGTTTCCTTCTGTCGTCCAGATCACTCCATTCCTGCCCGTTTCCCGTTTTCCACATTCTCCTCTCTGGAATCCGTTTCCTGAGTTCGTGAGTTCCAGATTCTCCGCCGCCTTCCCGCCCCTCAGCTCAAGCTCATCGGGTCCACGTCGAGGGTCTGGCTCACGCCTTCCGGCCAGGGGAAGTCGCGCTGCTCCTTCGCGAGCACGCCCACGACCTTCACCACCGAGCCGCAGAAGTACCCGAGCTGGAAACGGTATACGTTCTGCACGCGCTCGATGGGCGAGGGCGACGGACCGCGCAGCTCCGCCGCGCCGGCCAGCAGCGGCTCAACGCGTTTCTTCCACTGCTCGGCCACCCAGAGCACCTTCTCGGCGTTGTCGCCGCGGAAGACGTGGTGCACCAGATGCCGGAACGGCGGATACCGGAACTGCTCGCGCGTCTTGATCTCGCCTTCGATGAAGCCGTCGAAGTCGCTCTGTTTGGCGAACTGGATCGCGTCGGCCTGCGGGGTGAACGTCTGCACGACCACCTCGCCCGCGCGGTCGCCGCGACCGGCGCGGCCGGCGACCTGCACGAGCAGCTGGAACGTGCGCTCGTTCGCGCGGAAATCCGGCACGTGCATCGAGATGTCGGCGTCGACCAGCCCGACCAGCGTCACGTTCGGGAAGTCGAGCCCCTTGGCGATCATCTGCGTGCCCACGAGCACGTCGATCTTGCCGGTGCGGAACTCCCCGAGGATCTCCCGGAAACGGTTCTTCTTCCCCATCGTGTCGGTGTCGATCCGCACGACCTTCGCGCGCCCGAGGATGCGCGCCACATGCTCCTCGACCTTCTGCGTGCCCAGCCCGCGCATGCGCACCTTCGGCGACCGGCACTGCGGGCACACCAGCGGCGCCGGTTTCACCTCGCCGCACAGGTGGCACTTCAGCGTCTCGTCGGCCCGGTGGTAGGTGAGCGACACGCTGCAATGCGGACACTCCGCCACGTAACCGCACTCCTGGCACAACAGGCTGCTGGAGTAGCCGCGGCGGTTGATGAAGAGGATCGACTGCTCCTTCTTCGCGAAGCGGTCGTGCAGCTTGTCGATCAGCAGGCGCGAGAGCACCGAGGTCGCGCGCTTGGCCATGATCTCGTGGCGCATGTCCACGATGTGCACCAGCGGCATCTTCCGGTCGTCGATGCGCGTCGGCAGCACGTCGTGCCGGTAGCGGCCGCGGCGCACGTTGTTGACCGACTCGACCGACGGCGTGGCCGAGCCGAGCACGCACACCGCGCCGGCGAGCTTCGCGCGGTACACGGCCACGTCGCGCCCGTGATAGCGCGGCGTCTCGTCCTGCTTGTAGGCGGGCTCGTGCTCCTCGTCGACAATCACCAGCCGCAGGTCGCGCACCGGGGCGAACACCGCCGAGCGCGCGCCCACCACGATCCGCGCCTCGCCCGAGGCGAGCGCCAGCCAGCCGTCGAGCCGCTCGCCCTCGCTGAGCGAACTGTGCCACACGACCACGCGCTGGCCGAGCTGCTGCTCCAACCGGCCGCGCAGCCGCGCCACCGTCTGCGGCGTGAGCGCAACCTCGGGTACCAGGTATACCGCGCCGCCCCCGCCCTGGAGCATGTCGGCAATGGCGTGGAGATAGACCTCGGTCTTGCCCGAGCCGGTCACGCCCTGCAGCAGGTGCACCGCGAAACCGCCCTTCGCGCCGCTCGCACGGATCGCGTCGACGGCGGCCTTCTGCGCGAGGTTGAGCTCGGGCGGGATCACCGCCACCGGCTCCACGCCGCCGATCTCGTCGCCGTAGCCCACGCGCTCGATGCGGTGGTCGATCTCGCGCAGCACGCCGTGCTGCACCAGCGCCGCCGCACTCGACGGGCCGACCTTGAGCCGCTCCAGCACGAGCGACTTGGCGACGGGGTGGAGCTGGAGTTTGAGGAAGGCGTAAAGCTTCGCCTGCTGCGGCGCGCGGCGGTTGAGTTTCTCCAGTTCGTCGACGGAAAGCTCACGCACCACGGCAAGGCGTTTCTCGATCTTCAGCGCGAGGCCCTTGCGCACCGAGACCGGGATCATCGCCTCGATCACGGTGTCGAGCGGCGCGGCGTAGTAGGCGGCGATCCAGCGCGCGAGCGAGAGCAGCTCCGGCGTGAGTGCAGGAAACGGGTACACGAGCTCCGCCACGGTCTTGAGCTTCTCCGGCGGGCAGTCGGGCACGGGGTTGAGCTCGGAGACGACCGCCAGCGTGAAGCGGTTCACCACCGGCACGCGCACGAGCGAGCCCACCGCGATGCCCGCGCAGAGTTTCTCCGGTGCGCGGTAGTGCAGCACCTTGTCGAACCCCGCGAGCGGATGGACGGCGACGATCATCGGTTGGCGCCACCGAATAACCTCCGGTCGCCCCGCCGGTGCGAGAACGTTTTCGGGCGCCGCGCCAGTCGCGGAACCAAGCCAAGTCCCGCCGCCCGCGGTGCTGTTTGCCAGAACAGCGATCGGAAGTGTCCTCGCCGTGCGCGCGCATGACGCCACAGCGAGCCTCGCGCCTCCGTCATCCGTCCTCCGCCGCCCGTCCGCCCGCGCGGCAAATCGTCTCGACACCGCCGCCCGCCCTCCGACCATTTCCTGCGATGTCTCGCCCCACCGAGCTCTCCGCCCCCACCCCCAGCGACGAGGCGCGTTTCCGGGCCCTCGCCGACCTCTCGCCGGATATCCTCAGCATTCTCGATCGCGAGGGTCACCTCGTCTTCAACTCGGCCTCCGCGTGGAAAACCCACGGCTACCGGGCCGAGGACCTCCAGGGCCGGTCCACCTTCGATTTCGTGCATCCCGAAGACCGCACCGTCTTTGAAGCGACATTCGTCCGACTCCTCCACACCCCGAACGAGGAGGCGCGGGTACGCTACCGCTACCGCAACGCCGACGGCTCCTACAGTTGGATGGAGGCCACCGGGCGTAACGAGACGACCAACCCGATTCTGGGCGGCATCATCGCGATCTCACGCGACATCTCCACGCAGATGGCCGCCGAGACCGCCTTGCGCGACAGCGAGCAGCGTTTCCGCATGCTCTTCGCGACCAATCCCCAGCCGATGACGATCTTCGACCTCGAGACCCTCCAGTTTCTGGAGGCCAACGAGGCCGCCCTCGCGCTCTACGGCCACCCACGGGAGGAGTTTCTCCGGTTGCGCAGCCGCGAGATCCGGCCCGACGAGGACCTCGCGCGGTTCGACCGCGTCGTCGAGTTGCTGCGCGACGGCCGCACCAGCGGGAAGCTCGAGCACCGCGCCCGCCATTGCACCAAGGACGGACGGCTGGTCGACGTCGTCGCGTTCGTCCAGCGCATCGACTGGCTCGGCCGCACCGCCGCCCTCGTGCTGATCCAGGACGTCACCGAGCAACTCAAGCTCCAGACCAAGCTCCAGCAGACGCAGAAGCTGGAGAGCCTTGGCCTGCTGGCCGGCGGCATCGCCCATGATTTCAACAACATGCTCACCGCCATCCTCGGGCACGCTTCGATCGCGGCCGACGAGGTGCCGGGCAATTCGTCCGTCCAGGAGAGTCTGCGGCTCATCCAGGAATCATCGTTACGCGCCGCCGAGCTTTGCCGGCAGATGCTGGCCTATTCCGGCCAGGGGCGCTTCCAAGTGAGCACGTTCGAGCTCGGCGAGTTCCTCAAGACCGCCATCGACCTCGTTCGCATCACCATCCGCCCCACGATCGCCGTCCAGGTCGACCTCGCCGCCGGGCTCCCCTGCATCGAGGGCGATCGCGCCCAGTTGCAGCAGGTCGTGATGAACCTTGTGCTCAACGCCGCCGACGCCATCGGCGAGCGCGCCGGAGTCATCCGCCTCGCCGCCCACCGCGAACGCGCCGACCGCGAACGCTTCGAGACCATGCACCTCTCGCCCCAACTCCCCGAGGGCGACTACGTCGTGCTCGAGGTCTCGGACAACGGCTGTGGCATGACACCCGACACCATTGCCCGGATCTTCGATCCCTTCTTCACGACCAAGTTCACCGGCCGCGGGCTCGGTCTGGCCGCGGTGCTCGGCATCGTGCGCGGCCACCGCGGCGCCATCAAGGTCGGGAGCCGGCCCGGCCACGGTACGGTCTTCACGATTCTCCTTCCGGCGGCCGCCACCACGCAACCGCCGCCGCCGCGCGCCACTCCCGCCGCCACCGCCGCGCGCCGCCGTGGCCGGACCATCCTCGTGGTGGACGACGAGGAGAGCGTGCGCAAAACCGTCCGCGCGATGCTCACCCGCGAAGGCCTCGCGCTCCACTTCGCCGAGGACGGCCTCGCCGGCGTCGAGGCGTACCGGGAGCATCACCACACCATCGACGCCGTCCTGCTCGACCTGACGATGCCGCGCCTGGGCGGAGCCGAGGCGATGGACCGGATCCTCGCCATCAATCCCCACGCCCGGGTCCTGCTCATGAGCGGCTTCGACGAGCACGTCGAAAGCGCCCGCCACGCCCAACGCGGCCAGGTCGGCTTCGTCCAGAAACCCTTCACCAGCCAGGCGCTCCTGGAGAAGATCGACCTCGCCCTCGCCGCCTCTCCCGGGAGCTGAGCGCCGCGCCGCCCACGGTCCGCGGAGGGAGGCCCGGCGCCAACCCCGCATTTGACAGCGTTTGCCCCCGCCCGAAGAGTCCCCGCCGTGACCGTCTCCGAGGCCAACCGCGACAAATTCCGTTCCTTCCTCGCCGCCCGAGGGCTGCGCCTGACCAACCAGCGCGTCGCCATCCTCGACGCCGCCGCGGCCCAGCCCGAGCACTTCACCGCCGAGCAACTGCTCGCCGCCGCGCGCGCCATCGACGACTCCGTCTCCCGCGCCACCGTCTACCGCTCGCTGCCCATCCTCACCGAGTGCGCCATCCTGCGCGAGGTCGACGTCGGCACCGGCAACAAGTTCTACGTCGCCAACCGCGACAAGGCCCCCACCCAGCACGCGCAGGTCCTCTGCCTCGACTGCGACAAGATCTTCGAGATCAGCGCGCCCTTCATGGAGTGGTACGGCGCCTCCGTCGCCTCGAAGCTCGGCCTCGAACCCGTCAGTCAACGCCTCCAAGTCCACGCCCGCTGCCCCGAGTTCCAGAAAACGGGCACGTGCAAGCACCGCGCGGGGTGAGGGCAACGCAACCGTTGCGAATGAAGAGACTCGCCGCAGTCACTCTGCTCGCTCTCGCCTCGGTCGTCTCCTTCGCATGTTGGCGTCGGCCGATTTCATACGCCGCGGATATTTCCCGCCTCAGCGGTGTGACGCTCCCAGAAGGCGCGAAACAGATCGACGACGACGAGTTGGACTGGTGCTTCGTCGCGAAATTCTCACTGCCGCCAAACCAGGTCGAAGCCTTCAGAAAGGCACACCCATTCGGGTCGTTCGCCGCGCTAGATCGGGATTCCCCCATGAAGATCGAATCACTCACGCGCTCGCATGCGCGACCCCGCCCCGATTTCAGGAGCGCGAACGGCATCGTCGCGTTCAGGGGGGGCAACAAAGCGAACACTTGGGAGTTCGTCCTCGACCCCGCCTCGGCCTCATTATGGGTGTTGGTCGAGTTTCCGGATCATTCCGGCGACCTGCCGTGACGCCCAAGCAACACTAGCGCTTTTCGAACCACTTCTCCCATGCCCGCCCTCAATTACGAACCCGTTGTCCTCAAGCCGCTGACCGGCCCGCTGCCGCCGCTCACCGCCATCCAAGAGGAGATCCTCGCCCTCAAGCGCGAGCGCAACGCCGTCATCCTCGCCCACAATTACCAGGTCGAGGAGATCCAGCGCGTGGCCGACTACGTGGGCGATTCCCTCGGCCTCTCCTACCAGGCCGCACAGTCGAAGGCCGACGTCATCGTCTTCTGCGGCGTCCATTTCATGGCCGAGACGGCCAAGATCCTCAACCCGTCCAAGCCCGTCATCCTCCCCGCCCTCGAGGCCGGCTGCTCGCTCTCCGACTCCTGCCCCGCCGAGCAGCTCGCTGCCTACAAGAAGGCCAACCCCGGCCTCTACGTCGTCGCCTACATCAACTGCTCGGCCGGCGTGAAGGAGCTCAGCGACGTCATCTGCACCAGCGGCAACGCCGTGAAGATCGTCCAGCGCGTCCCCGCCGACCGCGAGATCCTCTTCGTCCCCGACAAGAACCTCGGCGCCTGGGTCTCCCAGAAGACCGGCCGCAAGATGCGCCTCTGGGACGGCTGCTGCTACGCCCACGTGCTCTTCACCGTCGAGGCGTTGGAGAAACTGAAAATCCAGTTCCCCGATGCGCCCATCGTCGCCCACCCCGAGTGCG
>JAEXPL010000277.1 GCA_023446865.1 Verrucomicrobiota bacterium
GGGCGGTGGACTGTGGGCGGGCGACGGAGGGCAGAGGACGGACGACCTATTGCAGAGTGCAGACGGCAGATGGTGGATGGCAGACGACGAGCGGTGGGAGGAGGAGGCGTGCTGGAGTAGCCAGAAAACGGTGCTGGCGTTGGGCAAGGGGGCTGGTTGGCTGGTCGTGCTTTCAAACCCTGCGGCGCGCGATGAAGAACACCTCCAAACTGGCTGTCACCCTGACCACGGCTTTGCTCGCCGCCGACCTTACCGCGATGGACCGCGAACAAACCAAGAAGGAACTCGCGAAGCTTGAGCCGGTGAAGGAATCCGAGCCGGCCATGAGCGCGATGTGCTATGAAATGGCCGCGCCGCCAGAGCGCATCGAGTACACCTGCCCGGTGTGCGGCGAACGGACGCTCCAGGCGTTCGGTTCCGTCGTCGACGCGGACGAGTTGGCGACGTGCCGGCGCCTGATGCAGGCGCTACCCGCGCGCGTGCTCGTCTCGCTCGACGAGTCGGCGTTGTGCCAAAAGTGCTGCCCGGACTCGGCGAATCCGCAGCTGGTGCTGGTGGCGCGCTACCAGAATGGCGGAAGCGAATCGACGGCTGGCGTGCGCGCGGTGGATCTCGAACTGCTCACGGCGATCGTCGCCGGCCGGACCGCGGTGGACGCGCCGGAGGTGAAGGCGTCGATGCTCGGGAATCTGGCGCGGCTGCAGGAGTTGGTGACGCTGGGCGCGCCGGAACAATGATCGGCTCGGCCCGCCTTGCCCCGTCGTTCCTGCCCGCGACCGGCGTGCTGGAGATGACGTACCGCTGCAACCACCGGTGCGGGTTCTGCTCCTGCCCGTGGTATGCGCCGGGCGGGAAGTATGCGGCACGGCCGGAGCTAACGGCATCCGAGTGGTGCGCGGTGATCGACCGGTTGACGCGGATGGGCGTGAGCAACCTGGCGTTCACGGGCGGTGAGGCGCTCCTGAAGGAGGGTTTGTTCGACATCATCCGCCACGCGGCGGGTTGCACGGTGGAGCACATCGAGACGCGCGATGGCGCGCTTGTTTCCGAGTTCAAGGCGCCGAACCTGTATCTGCTCTCCAACGGCACGGCGGTGACGCCGGCCGTGCTTGAGTTCTGCCGCGACCACGCGGTGCAGTTGAGCATGAGCCTGCCGGGCCTGACGACGCTGCGGGAGCACACCGGGATCGGCGACCCCGACGCCATTCTCGGGAAGTTTAGCGCGGCGAAGACGCTGGGGCTGAAGACGGTCGTCAACATCACCGTGACGAAGCGCAACCTGCCCGAGCTCTACCAGACGATCGCGGCGGCGTTTCTGGCCGGCGCGCACCAGTTGCTGCTGAACCGGTTTCTGCCCGGCGGGCGCGGCATGGAGCATCGCGACTGGGTCCTCGATGCCGCCGAGGTGCGCGAGATGCTCGCCGTGGCCGAGGAGGCGCTCACCGATGCGGGGCGCTTCGGCTCGGTTGGCACGGAGCTGCCGCGGTGCATCGTGGATCCGGCGAAGTTCAAGCGGCTCACCATCGGCACGCGCTGCTCGGCGGCACTTGGGTTCTTCGTGGTGGGGCCTTCGGGACTGGTGCGGGTGTGCAACCACTCGCCGGTCGACCTCGTGCCCGTGGCCGAGATCGAGACTTTGAAGACGCATCCGTATTGGCGGCGGTTCACGCAGCGCGACTACCTGCCGCAGCAGTGCGGCGGCTGCGCGCTCGCGACGGAGTGCGACGGCGGTTGCCGCGAGGCGGCGCACGTTGTGGGCGGCGCGGTGGATGCCGCGGACCCGTTGCTGGCGGGGTGCGAGGCGTGCGGGCGGTAGACGGTGGACGGTGGATCTTGGACGGTTTCCCGTAGTCGGTATCGTATCGCCGCTCTTGCGAGCGGCGCCACGTTCGAATGGCAGGACTGGGCGCGGAGGAAGTGTGAAGCAACGCGGCGGTGGCCTGGCGGATTCTGGGGTTGCGGGGGGCGGGGGCGGAACGCATTCACACCGCGATGGAAATCCATGCCCTGCCCTCCGGGCCGCTCTGCACCAACGCCTATCTGCTCCTCGATCCTGCACGGCAGGAAGCCGTGCTGGTCGATGCACCGATGGATGTCTGGTCCGACGTGCAGACGCTCCTGCAGCGCAAGGGCTGCCGATTGACCGCGCTGCTGATCACCCACGGGCATTTCGACCACACCGAGGACGCCGCGCTGGTGCAGCGAAGCGGAGTGCCGCTCTTTGCACATGAGGCGGATCGCGAGTTCATCGAGAATCCCAAGGTGATGGAGTTCTTCGCGCCGCCGATGTACCGCCTGGAGTCCGCCCGAATCGACCGGGTCGTGAAGCAAGGCGATGTGTTGGAGCTCCTCGGCGACACGGTGGAGGTACGCCATGTCCCGGGCCATTGCCCGGGAAGCGTCCTGTTCCACTTCCGGAAGGCCGGAGTCGCGTTCGCGGGCGACGCGATCTTCGCCGGCGGCATCGGCCGCACGGATTTTCCGCGCGGCGGATTCGACATGTTGGCGAACTCGATTCGCACCCAGATCTATACGCTGCCCGACGAGACGGTGCTCTATCCCGGCCACGGGCCGGAGACAGACGTCGCGACCGAGAAGGAATCCAATCCCTACGTGCGGCCGTGAGGGACAGGCGGCCGGCTTCAAGGGTTGAAGCGTCGCGCCGGGCGTGCAGAACAATGCGGCGACGATGACCACCGACCTTGCCAACTTCCACGAGGCTTTCATGCGGCGTGCGCTCGAGTTGGCGCGGCAGGGGTGGGGCACGACGCACCCGAATCCGATGGTGGGCGCCCTCATCGTCGAGAACGGCGCGATCGTGGCCGAGGGGTTCCACGCCAAGGCTGGCGAACCGCACGCCGAGATCATGGCGCTGCGCGCGCTCGGCCGGAAACCGGCCCCGGGCGCGACGCTCTACGTGACGCTCGAGCCGTGCTGCACGCATGGCCGGACGCCTCCGTGCACCGAGGCGATCCTCGCCGCGGGTATCCGCCGGTTGGTGGTGGGCGCGACCGATCCGAATCCGCAGCACGCCGGCAAGGGGTTGGCACTGCTGCGGGCCGGCGGTGCCGAGGTGATCGCCGACGTGCTGGCCGACGAGTGCACCGACCTGAATCTCCTCTTCAACCACTGGATCGTCGCGCGGCGGCCGTTCCTTGCCGCCAAGGTGGCCACGACCATCGACGGGCGGATCGCCTGCCGCACGGGCGAGTCGAAGTGGATCACCGGCGAACTGGCGCGGGCCGACGTGATGCGTTGGCGCCGGCTGTTTCCGGCGATCGCCGTCGGCGCCGGTACGGTGGCGAGCGACGACCCGCAGCTCACGGCGCGTCTGCCGGCGGGCGAGTGGTGTCCGCGGCGTTTTGTCTTCGATGCGGCGCTCAGCACGGCGACGCTCAACCCGCTGCCGCGCCTCTTCACCGACGCGCACCGCGAGCGCACGGTGATCGTCACCAGCGACCGGCAGCATTCGGTGGTGGTGCGCAAGCTCGAGCAGCTCGGCGTGCAGGTGTGGCGGTTGCCCGTCGTCGACGGCGTGGTCGATCTGCCGGCGTTCCACGAGCGATGTGTCCGCGACGAGGTGACAGGGGTGCTCGTCGAGGGCGGCTCGCGTTTCCTCAGCGGCCTGCTCAAGGGCCGCGCGCTCGACTACATGCTCTCGTACCGCGCGCCGCGGCTCTTCGCCGATGCGGCCTCGATCCCGGTCGCGACAGGCCTGCGGGTGGAGTTGCCCACGGTGGGTTTGCGCCTGGCGGAGGTGCGCCACGCGGTGTTCGGCGACGACCAGCTCATGCGCGGCCGGATCGTTTATCCGGAAAACCTCGAGTTCGACGATGCGGCAGGTGGCGAAACGCCGGAAAGCGGGCATCATCATTGCGGCTGCGACCATGACTAACCCGACCGAAATCTTCTTCGCCACGGGCAACGGCCACAAGGTGGCCGAGATGCAGGCCCTCGCCGACGATTCCCAACTGGCGCTGCGGCTGCGCTCGGCGAAGGACGTGGGCGGGATGCCGGTTGTCGTCGAGGATACGGGCACCTTTCTCGGCAACGCGCGCAAGAAGGCCCGGGCGCTCCATGAGAAACTCGGTGGCGCGCAATGGGTGCTCTCGGACGACAGTGGGTTGTGCGTCGATGCGCTTGGTGGCGAACCGGGCGTGGAGTCGGCGCATTATGCCGGCCCCGGCGCGACGAGCGCGGCCAACCTCGAGAAACTGCTCGGCAAGTTGCAGGGCGTGCCGCGCGAGAAGCGCACGGCGCATTTCATCTGCGTGCTCTTCATCATCGATCCGCAGGGCCGGGACCACAATTTCATCGGCCGATGCGACGGCCGGTTGATCGAGCGGGAACGCGGTGGCGCGGGTTTCGGGTACGATCCGATCTTTGTGCCGGCGGAGAGCCACCTTACCTTTGCCGAATTGGGCGAAGCGGTGAAGAACGGCATCAGCCACCGGGCGCGCGCCTGGGCGAAATTCGCCGAGTGGTGGCGGGCGCACGGGGCCTGAAGTCGACCCCAGCACTTCGCGCGCTTCTCAAGCCGGGGCGGGATCGACCGAAAGGAGGGAATCCCGGGCCATCCTCCGTACCAATTCCGGGACGGGTGGCGCAGGTCGCGGGTGTACCAAGATGAATAAACTGTTCCCAGCCTTGCTGTTTCTTCTCTTCGCGACGGCGGTGCCGATGACGGCCCAGACCGATCTGCGCTTCAACGGTTCGAGCACGACCGCCAAAATGCTTAAGCCGGTTGCCGCCGGCATCGAATCGACGAGAGGCGTCCGCATCGTCTTCACCCCGAACGGCACCGGCCACGGTGTAGCCGATCTGGCGGCGGGCCAAGCGGACGTCGCGATGGTGACTGGGACGATCGAGTACTTCGGCAAGCTTCTGAACGAGAAAACGCCCGGCTCGATCGACCTGGCCAAGGTGCGGGTGTTCCGGCTGGCGGACCTGCCGGCGAACGCGGCGACCGCGATCGTCCATCCCGACATTACGGTCGCGAGCCTCAGCCGCGATCAGTTGCGCGATCTGTTTTCAGGGCAGATCAAGAATTGGAAACAGGTCGGGGGCCCCGATCTGCCGGTGGTGCCGATCATGCCCGACGCGCTCGATGGTGTGGGCGCGGCACTGACAGTGATGGTCATGCGGGACACCCCGTATGCGGCACAGACCGTCCGCGTCGGCAAGGCGACGGAGCTGGCGCCTTTGGTGGAGAAGACTCCCGGGGCGATCGCATTCTGCAGCGTCGCCAACGCCACGGGTGGAGTCGCGAAGGTCGCGACCGTCCCGCAATTCATCCCGCCCAATTATCTGGTGACGATCGGCGAACCCGGTGAGCCGTTGAAGTCCGTGATCGCGGACTTCGTCGCGCAGGTGAAATAGGCGCCGGAGCCCGGCGGGGCACGCCGGGGAAGACTCAGGCCTTGGCGTTGAGCGAGCCGCCCACGCGGCTGCGCGCCTGCGCCTGACGTTGGGCCTGCTGGGCTTCGATGCGCTGCTGGTAGGCGCGGTCGGCGCTGTCGCTGCGCTCGGCCCGCTGCTCGCGCGAATCCTCGCGCAGGGCGGCGACCGCTTGTTGTTCGGCGGTGTTGTCACGGGTCCGTTGGGCCCGGGCGACCGCGGCGTTGTCCTTCTGGGCACGGGCGGCGTCCGCGCGTTGGGGCGGAGGCGGCGAACGGTAGGCCGAGGCGGTGCTGGTGATGGTCATGGAATGTGGGATGCGGTGGTGGTGGAACGAGCGGGTGGGCCCGTTCTGGGCCGCGGCGTATGGTGCGGGTGAAAGGCCCCTCCGGCAACCGGCCCGGACCCGAATGAGGACAAGACCCCGGGAGGTGGAACGCTTGCGGCGCGCGCCGGGGTGTCCTCTGCTCTGGGTATGACCCGCCTGCAGAGAGCCGAACTCATCGACCGCCGCTTGGCGGAGCTCTATCCGGCACCGCCGATCCCGCTCGTCCACCGCGATGCATACACGTTGCTGGTCGCGGTGTTGCTCTCCGCGCAGTGCACGGACAAGCGGGTCAACGAGGTTACGCCTGCGCTCTTCGCGCGGGCCGGCGATGCGGCGGCGATGGCGCAGGTGCCGGTGGCGGAGATCCAGGCGATCGTGCGGCCGTGCGGCCTGTCGCCGCAGAAGGCGAAGGCGATTCGTGGCTTGAGCGAGATCCTCGTCGCGCAGCACGGCGGCGCGGTGCCGCGCGATTGGGCGGCGCTGGAGGCGCTGCCGGGCGTGGGGCACAAGACGGCATCGGTCGTGATGGCGCAGGCGTTCGGCGAACCGGCGTTTCCGGTCGACACGCACATCCACCGGCTCGCGCAGCGCTGGGGCCTGACCGACGGACGCAGCGTGGAGCAGACCGAGCGGGATCTGAAGAAGCTGTTCCCGATCGGGCACTGGAACGCGCTGCACCTGCGGATCATCTACTACGGGCGCGAGCAATGCACGGCACGCGGCTGCGACGGCACGGTGTGCCCGTTGTGCCGGGAACTATTCCCCGGACGGAAGCGCCCGGTCGCCACGCGAAAGTAGGAGCCGGTGCGCGGCGCAGAAA
The DNA here is from genome assembly GCA_023446865.1 of Verrucomicrobiota bacterium. Classification (GTDB taxonomy): domain Bacteria; phylum Verrucomicrobiota; class Verrucomicrobiia; order Opitutales; family Opitutaceae; genus CAJCBL01. The sequence continues at coordinate 6,546 of JAEXPL010000277.1, forward strand.
ACCCGCCCCGTGGTGGGGGCGGGTCGAGGTGGGGGGCAGCGGAGGCGGGAAGTTTACTTTTTCGGCTCGGGCTTCGGAGCGTCGCACTTCTGCTTGGTGCAATCGCACTTGTCGCCGCAGTGTTTCTTGCACTCGTCGGCGGATTTGGCGCCGCACTGGCAGGCCGGAGCCTGGGGCTTGTCGGTGGCGCAGGAACCGCAATTGCCAGCGAAGGCGGAGGAAACGAAACCGAGAACGAGGAGCGGGAGGATGAACTTCTTCATGGTAGTAACGGTGTGTTGGGTAGATTGGCGGGCCGGAGTGGTTCGCCGAAGATGCGTACACCACGCGGCGCACGACCCCTCGGGTATTTTCAGGGGCCGCGCCGGAGGGGGCTGAGCCTGTTTGCGACGATGAGGGCGGCGCCGGAAGATTTTTGTGGATTTCGCCGGGGGAATATGCGTTTTCCTGCGTCCTCGTTTGGGCGATTAGCTCAGTTGGTTAGAGCACCTGCATCACACGCAGGGGGTCACTGGTTCGAGTCCAGTATCGCCCACCATTTGCAACGAGGCTTTCGCCTCTGCAATCTCCGCGGAATCAGCGACTTGCGCGACTTGTAGCAACTCAGCTAACACAACGCGCAAATCCCGCTTCGCCCCGTTCCCTCTGGCAGAATGTGACTCTGGCGCTTGAACCTGCCCAAAATCGCCCATCCGGGCGACCTCCCGCGCCACATCCGCCTCGCTCACCAAAGTATAGACATTCGCCGTGATCGCCGGATCAGAATGCCCGAGCACGGTTTGCACCGCCTTTTGCGAGACGCCCGCCGCCGCCGCCAGCGTGGCGAAGGTCTTTCGGAAAGAATGCCAGTGCACCACCCGCCCACGCTCCCCCTGGCGTTCGATTCCGGCCGCCTTAAGGTCTTTCCAGAACGTGCGCCGTTTCGGCCACTGCGGCACCACGCGCCCGATACGCATTCCCGACGCAATAAGGCCCATTTCCGCCACAAGGGCAGGGTGGAGGGGGATAACCCGCGCCTCCCGGTCTTTCGTGGCCTCAGCGCCCAAGGTAATCGCCCCACGCGACAACGACACCGACGACCAGTCCAGCCGCCGCAGCTCATTGACCCGCATCCCCGTCAATGCCAGGAGACGATACACGCGCGCCCGTTTCGGCGCCACCGCACAGAGCCGGCCCAGCTCCACAGCCGTGAATGGCCGCGCCGTCCGCACCGCCTCACCCCGAGTCTCGACGCGAGGAATCGACGCCATCGGTGACGCCGAGAGACGACCCGTCGCCACCAGCCACCGACAAAACGCCCGCCAGCTCACCCCGTACTCTTTCCGAGTTTTCGCCGACACCTTGAGCGCCGCCCGATAGGCGACGAACTGATCGACGCGAATATCCGCCAGACGGCGCCAGCGCAACTTGGCCACCGTCCGGCGGAGCCGAGCGCACGTGTTCTTCACATGCTTTTCGACTAGGTGTCTCCCACCCAAATCCACCTGATAGGCAGCAATCAACCGCCCAAGAGATTCTTGCGCCGCCTCGCGCTGCGCCTTCGGTGCAACCAACCCTTGCGCCTCGCGCTCAGCTTGGACGACGAGCGCCCGGAGCTTTGCCTCAGCGGACAGACGATCCGTCACACGAAGCGCCACATCCGACACCGGACCAGCCTCGCCGATCCGATACCGCCCGCGCCAGAGTCGGGCACCACTGCGCTTGAAGACGTAGGCGATCACGTCGCCATCCGCGCCTCCCGCGCCATGATAGTCCGAATCGCCCGCCGCACCCCGGCCTCAGCCACCGCAAACGACTTCGCCCAGTAATTGCCGCCATTCGCAGCCCGATACAAGAAAGCCTTCCCGTCAGCAAAGGGCCGCGACTCGGTTATTGTGAAACCAAAACCACGAAACGGCTCACCGTTCATCGTCCGCAACACATAATGCGCGACGCAATGGGTCGAACCAACCGTCGCCTCAATCCGCTCCCACCCGAGCCTCAAACGAATCTGAACTTGTTGCGCGTTCATGTTCCCACTGTGGGCAATGTTCACCGCGTGAGCAAGCACAAATTTGCACTACGCAAGAACGCAAGACAGAGACAGCCCATGCAGAAGAAGACCGCGGCATTTCACGTACGCATCACCCCAGCGCAACGCGCCCGCCTTGACGCAATCCACAAGCGCAAGAAAACGACCGACAGCACCATCGGCCCGGACCTGATCGAAGCGTTTTGCGAGTACGTTGAACGCACCGACAATGTCGATTTTCCGATACAGATCACCGCAGCGCCCGCCCCAAAGGCGAAGAGCGCCTAATCTCCCCCGGTTGCTGGCAAACCCCGCCCTTCCTTCGCTGCGGCATTTGCGCCCCGTCCTGCCACCATGAATGAAGCGTTCGCCCCCGTCC
>JAEXPL010000399.1 GCA_023446865.1 Verrucomicrobiota bacterium
CGTAAAAGGCTTCGCCTCACGCGGCCGCGCCGACCTGCATGTCTGCACTTTCGCGTGCCCAGCAACTCCAGCCGCGTGGGGCGAAGCCCTTTACGCGGATCGCAGCTGGTGGATGGCAAAGTAGTGCCGGCATTGTTTTCTCAGGTACGTCCGGCCAGCGCCGCTCTTAAGAAACCTTTCCCGCCCGCGAGCATCCGCTTCCTCGACATAGGCTTCATAGTAGATCAAGCGCCAAGGGCCCCGATGAGCGGTTGCTGCTGCCAAGCCTGACTGGTGTTCGCACAGGCGCCGCCGCAGGTCACCGGAGAATCCGATATAGAGCCCCGCATCGCTCTCCGAATGCAGTACGTAGATGTAGAACATGCGACAATCGGATCCGGCTTACCCTGTAGCCAAACCGCGTGGGGCGAAGCCCTTTACGCGGCCTTTCCCGCTGAGCACCCGCAGTTGCCGCCGGTCGAGGTCCAGATGGTGGACGCGCAGGCGCAGCAACTCCATCAGGCGCACCCCGGAGCCGTAGGCCAGCTCCGCCATCAGGCGCGGGGTGCCGTCGAGTTGCGCGAACAACCGCTGGCACTCTGCGGCGGAGAGCACCGTCGGCACCCGCCGGTTGGGCGCCGCCCGCTGGAACTCGATCTCTCCCAACTCGCGGTGCAGCGCTTCCTGCATGAGGAACACGATCGCGTTCAAGGCCTGCTTCTGCGTTGCCGGACTCGCCCGTTGCGTCACCGCCAAGTGGGAGAGAAACGCCCCCACATCATCCTTCGTCGCGCCGTAGGGCGACCGCGGGCGCAGGAACGCGGCAAAGCGCGCCGCCCACGCCCGGTACGTCTCCTCCGTGCGCCAGAGAAAATGCCGCTCCCGGCACGCCTTGATCAAGTCGCGCTCCCAGTCGGCCCCGCCCAGATCGTTCGCCGCCTGCGGTGGGGGCGCCCCCGCCTGCCGGCGCCGGCCGGAGCTGGTCGCGCCGAGGCTGGCTCCAGCCTGCTGTCGTCCGCCATCTGGCGCCGGTCCTCCGTCCTCTGTTCTCTGTCGTCTGTCGTCCGACCTCAGTCCTCCGTCCTCCGCCCGCCGGTCACCGGCCCCCGCCGCCCGGTACCACCAGCGTAATGCCGCTCTCGCGTCACTCCGCGCTTGCTCCGGCAGTCCGCGCAGGTACGCCTTGATCAGGATGACGGACGCCCCCGCATGCCGGCGCTTGCAGAACCCCAGGAACGCGATGATCGCGCACCGGTACGCCTCGCGCCGTTCGTTTGGGATCGCCGCATCCGCCGCCAACACCTCCGCCCACCGCGGGAAGGAGATCAGCTCCCGCCCTTGGCTCTGCCCGCTTCTGTCCGCATCCATGGTCCGACCCTCTCGCGCTTTGGTTGAGGCGACAGCGGGCCGTTGCGCCTGCCACAGGCACCGCCCTGCGGGGTTGGCGAAGCCATTACAACGAGTTGAGCTTTTGCGGCATGGCGCCGCAACCCCCAAAAGCTCAACTCGCGCGAATCAGATTCTGATGCACAGGCATTTGCGTCGCCCGACCTCCGTCGCAACCGCTTCCCGAAAAGCTCAACCCAGTTGAGGTTAATAACACTGTTCGGCAAAATAGGAGAATATACAAAATTATGCTCAAGCCATTAGCCGTTGTTTATCTGGTCGGACTACTCGTTGCGACGCATAGGCGGTCGATCATCGTCTCAGTGGCTGCGTTCCGACGCGCATGGCTTTGCCTAGCATGGATTGCGTTCAGCGAGGTGCTCTTCACCTTCATCCGCGCAATCGTTTCAGGAATGCGATACGGCACGGAGAAGGCGATGATGCTGACCGAGGTGTGGAGTGCCGGCGTGGCATGGCTACTCTTGGGGATAGGCATGATCTGTTTGCTGGACGCGCTCGTCGGTGAACCATCGAACGCCGAGGAGAAGGCGGCCGAACCAGCCACTACAGGGAACGCCGGCAAAGCGTCTGCTCCTTCGACTGAGTCGGAGAGCCGGCGTTCCTGACCTGAATCGTTCGGCAAAAGAAGATGATCAGAGACACCTTAGCGAAGATCCTCGTGACGTTATTTCGGCCGCAGCTTCAGCGCTCCGCCACACGGGATTTTCTGCGAGCGTTTGAAGCGGTCTTCGACGAAGACTGGGAGTACTCGAAAGAGGCGCTGGGAATCTACGAAGCGCCACCCAGCAAAGATTCTGCAGCGCAGCCGGAAGGTCCTGATGACTCATGGCCGATTGCGAAGGGCGGGACGTTCCTGCACCCGCGGGTCTCTGACGAGATCGACGATTGGGGGAATCGCGGAAAGTTGCTTGCGGCGTATCGCGAGCTCAAGCGGTTGATCTAGCAGAAGATGGCCGAACCAGACACCAGTACCAATGCCGGGGAAAGTGCCCGGTTTCCAATCACCGCCAGCCGCCCGGCATGGCACACCTGAATCGTTCGGCAAAAAGATGAGTGCCATTCGCTATTTGGTTCTGTGGATCGCGATCACTGCGGTGTCATTCGCGAAAGCGGAAAGTGAGGTCCAGTTGTTGCGAGATATGCTCCCCCGGATCTACGACACCGATTTTGCTTACCTAAAGGCCCCGCTCGGGTCGAAGGCGCAGCACCTCGACGAATGTGAGCGCATTCTGGCTGAGTTCGAGACGAAGGAGTCGAAGGGATTGCTGCGAGGGGAGATCTTCAATCTTCGGTGTCTCCTCCTGCAGCGACGCGTCAAAGTGGCGTTCGCGCAGGGGGACAAATCTGCTGTTGCGCGATATGCGGCCGACTACGAGCGGATCTTTGTCGAGCACGGGATGAAGCTCGGCCCTAAGTGGTACGAGGATGGGAAGATCCGGATTTCGATGATCGTTGAGTGGGCAGATATGGAAGATGAGCGGGAGCTGCGTGACTTTGCCCGTGGAGGTCGGCAATGAAGACCCGGCCGAACAAGTCACTACTGCGCAACGCCGGTATGAGGGCACATTTTCCAAGCGACGTCCGATTCCCGGCGTGGCAGGCCTGAGGCGCTCGACAGAAAATGAGAGCGGCACTCCTGACGATTGGACTGATCCTGGTGTTGGCGGGGATTAAGGTGATCACCGCGCGACCGGCGGCGCCTAAACCGGATTCCCAGCTCGCGGTGAGTTCGATGGCCGCTGACCAAGAGAGCGAGAAGAAGAAGTCACTATTTCTCGGTTGGGCATGTCTTGCTGGCGGAGCCGTCGCGATCGCCGCCGGTGTTCGCTACGGTGGGCGCTTGATCCCGCCGCGAATGAAGGCGGAAGAACAGTGTGGAGGCCCCGACGTTGGTTGGCTCTAGGAAGAAGGCGGGACCTGACGGCACATCCAACGGCTCGCCGACGCCTGTTCACGGATCGCGGTCCACGATTCGTCGGGACTGCCTGGGGGCGTGGGAGCTCAGCGGATCGGCGCTCCGCAACCGGGGCCCTGCAGTGGCCTGCTCGTTGGACCCGGATGCGCCTATCCTCGTCTTTGCCAGGCGACCGCAATGAGGGAACGGCCGGCGCCGCTTCGCGCGGGGTGGCTCGCCGGTGCGTGGGCGAACGGTGGACACGCCCTACGGCCGGATCTCGACCGGGGTGCCTTTGGCGACGCGGGCGTAGAGATCGGTCATCTCGGCGTCGGCGAGGGCGATGCAGCCGAGGGTCCAGTCGCTGCCCGAGCCGTGGCCGTGGATGAAGATCTCGCCGCCGAGCGCGGTGTCCCACGGGGGCGTGCTCCGTGTGCGGTGGGCCGAGAGGATCGCGGCGTGTGCGGCGGGGGTGATGAGCTGCTCGGCCAGGCCGCGGTCGGCATCGGCGGGAGTGGGGTAGCTGAGGCCGAGCGAGCGGTGGAACTTGCTGCGCGGGTTCTTCACGCAGACGTAGAACGTGCCCTCGGGCGTGCGGCCGTCGCCTTGGCGGAGTTTCGGGCCGGTCGGGGTGTTGCCGAGGCCGATGCGGTAGGTTTTCACGACCGTGCCGTCCTGGTGCAGTTCGAGGCGGCGCTCGGCCTTGAGGACGACGAGGCGTAGTTCCGGGTCGGCAACGGCGGAAGTCACGACTGACACCAGAAGGAGCGCCGCGAGGGACAGTGGCGACAAGCGCACCGGGCGCACGGGCCGTGGGGTTGCGCGGACACGCCCTACTTCTTGATCTGCTGCCGTTGCTCGGGAGTCATCTCGTCGAGCGGGATGCTCTCGCCGTCGTCGGGCATGGGCTGCTTGAAGTTCACGGTGTAGATC
>JAEXPL010000463.1 GCA_023446865.1 Verrucomicrobiota bacterium
GCGTTTCCTCCGCGCAGTAGTCGGACGAAACCAGATCCCAGCCCTGCGCCACCGCCTCGGCGACGATGAAGCGCGACGCGCCTTTCGCCGAGCCGGAGGCGGACAGCAGCACGCTGGTATCGAGGAAGAGCCTCACTTCTTCTTCGCCTTTCCCGCCGCCTTGAACGCCTCCATGTCGGCCTCGTCCTGGGCGATCCACGCTTGGATCTGCGCTTTGGGCAGGTCGCGCACGGGCATGGCGACGGCCGGTTGCAGGAACAGGCCGCCGTCGCGCTCCTCGACCAGGAGCAGCGGGTTGCGGAGCTTATCGAGGCCCATCTTGCGACGGAGTTCCGGGGGCAGCGTCAGACTGCCGCGCTTGGAGAGAGCCAGTGTGGTCATGCCGTAATGCTGCATTGCCGCATTGCGTTTCGCAAGCCTCCGACGCCGAAAGGCCCGCCCAGGGGTGCGTGGAACAAGGCCTAAGGCGGGCCTGTGTTCATCGTAGACGGGGTGGCCGACGATGGGACTGGAACGGGTGGGCCGAGGCTCCCGAAAACGCGGTAGCCGCACACCCGCAATTTCGGCAGATGGGCTGGGTTGAGCGGGGCCGCGGTGGCTTTCTGAATGGTGGGCAGTGAAAGACGACCAACACCGATTCCTCGCATTGCTCGGGCAGCCGCCGGCGCGGCTGACGGTGGAGCAGGCGGCGTGGGTCTTGAATTGTCCGGTTCACGACATCCCGGTGCTGGTGGCGGCGCGGTTGTTGCGGCCGCTGGGCAATCCGGCGTCCAACGCCACGAAGTTCTTCGCGACGGCGGAGCTGGTCGAGCAGGCGCGGGATCGTGCGTGGCTCGCCAAGGTCACCAACGCGGTGAGCCTGCACTGGAAGGAGAAGAACGCGCGCAAGGCCGCGAACCAGCCGCGCGAGCTGCCCGCAACGAACCTCGCCGGCGAGCAGCTCGTGGTGAGCTTGAGCGCGTGAGGCGTGACGGAGCAGTCGAGAGTCGAGCGTCGAGGGACGAGCGCCAAACCGTGGCTGATACGTCCTGCGCCGCGCTAATCCGGCTCTCGGCACTTGTCGTCTCGAACCTCGATTGTCTGATTGCGAATGAGAGTTACGCGGTGGCGCGGTCGGTCTTCGGTGGCTCCGGTCGCTTCTCGTAATCCTCCAGTGACGGCAGCGTGACCTGCGCCTTGCGGGCGTAGGCGCGGTGCACGGCCTTGCTCTGGTGACCGAGCGCCTCCTGCGCGAAGCGCTCGGGATAACCGCACACCTTGGCGCGCTCGGCCCATGCGTAGCGGTAGCAGTGGAGTGAAACTCCGGAGACGCCGGCCCGCCGGCACGCGCGCCAGAATTCCTTCGCGCGGTGACCCTCGGTGAGCTCGCGGTGATTGGGGAAGAGCGGGCCGAAGCGGGGCAGCGCTTTCAGCACCTCCTCCAGTTCGGAGCCGATGCGGATCAGGGAGGTCGAGCCGGTCTTGCGGCGTTCGAAGCCGACGACGCGGTTTTCCCAATCGATGTTGTCGGCTTTGAGGTTGGCGACGTCGGTCTGGGCGCCGCCGAGGTGCCAGCAGCATTCGTAGAAGCCGCGGCGCTCGGGATTCTGTTCCTGCGCGAGGATGGCCTGATGCTCGGCGGCGGTGATGGCCCGCTTCTCTTTGAAGACGATCTTGGGCCAGCCTCGCTTGGCGAGGATGGGCCACGGCAGCCAGCCGACTCCGAGGGCGAAATTGTGGAGCCGGCGCAGGAAGATGTTCGTTGAAACGCAGCCGTCCTGCAGCACGCGCATGAGGTGCACCGGCTGGGTTTCGAGGATGGGCATGCTGCGGATACGGTCGAACGCGGCGTCCTTCATCGCGCTCTGATGGCGGTGAAGGGTGGGGCCTTGCTTGGTCTTCCCCATCTCGTCCATGACGCCCTGCCACGTGCGTTTGCCGACTTCGGGATCGGTGGCGGAGAGGTAGGCGCGGGCGATGTGGAGGTTGAGGGTGGGTTGGCGATAGGCCTCGTTGCGGGCGTGCAGGAGGATGTTCGCCTCGCCCTCGTCGGTGGTGCGCAGGCTGGTCTGGCGGCCGTCGATCGTGTCCTGGCAGTAGAACGTGCGACCGCGTCGAAACAGGGTGAACCGTGGCTTCATTTTGGTTGTGCCCGGATTCTAGCAGCGACCGAACCGACCGCGTTAGCGGGCAGTGGGCGAGTTTCAGCGGAGCAGTGACGGAGTTGCGGCGGGTGGTGATTTCCCGCCTCAACTGTCAGTTGCTTTTACTGACAGTGGCCTTTCCGAATCGCGCAACTCCCCGTCTTGCAGGGGCTTAAGCTTGGAGGCGCGGGCCGGAATCGAACCGGCGCATAGAGGTTTTGCAGACCTCGGCCTTACCACTTGGCTACCGCGCCGTCCTTCAAGCAGGGCGGCAAGCTGCGAACCGGACCCGGGTGGGGCAAGACCATTTTCCGGGCGATCTGTGGAACGCCGGATGCATTGGCCGGGTACGGGCGCCTGCACTCGGGGCCAGGAGCCGGCCGAGGCCGCCGCCAAGACCTCGTGGGGATTAACCGCGAGGTGCGTTGACGGTATCAACGGCTGGAGCGGACGGGCTGCCTGCCACCGATAACTCGGGTGCGTCGGGGGCGAGTTTTTGCCAAAGTGCCTCGGCGCGTTGCTGCAGGATGGCGCGGGCGCGGGCGATCTCGGCGCGGCGGTGCGCGATATTCTCGTCGGCGAGACGGGCGAGATCGTCGAGATTGTAGAGGAAGACGTTGGGCAGTTCCGCTGCGCCGGGATCGATGTCGCGCGGCAGGGCGAGGTCGATGAGGAAGAGCGGGCGCGACGCGTGGGCGTGCATCGCGGCGTAGATCATCGGCAGGGTGAGCACGGTCTCGGGCGCGGAAGTTGACGAGACGACGATGTCGAAATCGGGGAGGGCGGCGGCGAGGCGCTCGAACGGCACGACTTCGCCGGAGAACTCGCGCGCCAGTTCCTCGGCGCGAGCGGCGGTGCGGTTGGCGAAGGCGATGGTGCCGGAGTCGCGGCTGCGCAGGGCCTTGGCGGTTTTCTCGGCGATGTCGCCGGCGCCGACGATGAGCACGCGGCTGTCGCGCAGGCGACCGAAGATCTTCTCGGCGAGCGAGACGGCAACCGTGGCGACGCTCACCTGGCCGGCACCGATCGCGGTCTCGGAGCGCTCGAGCTTGGCCGACTGGAAGGTTTTCTGGAAGACGCGGTTGAGGACCGGGCCCACGTGGCCGGCGGCCTGGGCGGCGGCGTAGGCGTCCTTCACCTGGCCGAGGATCTCGGCCTCGCCCACCATCTGGGAGTCGAGGCCGGTGGCGACGGCGAAGAGGTGGGAGATCACGGCCGCGCCGGAGCGTTCGACCGCATGCGGGGCGAACGCGGCTGGATCGATCTCCTGGAGACGGCTGAAGGCCGCGGCGATCCGTGACCCGACGGTGGGGTCGGCGGCGACCGCGTAGATTTCTACCCGGTTGCAGGTGCCGAGGAGACAGAACTCCGACACGGCCGGGTCGCCCTTGAGCGTGGCGGCGAGCGCTGCGCGTTTCTCGGGTGAGAGCGCGAGGCGTTCGCGCACCTCGAGGGGGGCGGTATGGTGGCTGGCGCCGAGGAAAACGAGGTGAGGCGTGCTGCGACTCATGGTGTCCGCTCCTGCGCGGGGGTGGGGGCGGCGGGCTTCTCGGCCCGGCGCGGCGTGTTGACCAGCCACAGGCTGAACAGCGGGGCGAGGAAGAGGAGCAGGCCGAGGCGCGCAAACCGCAATGCGACCAGGCGTTGGCGCACGCGTTGCAGGAGCGCGGCGCAGTAGCACAGCCACACGGCGACGGTGGCGGCGAGTTTCGCGTGGGCCACCGCGTCGGGATGCCCGTGCCAGTGCACGCCGGCGAGGGTGAGGGCGATCGTGAGCAGCGCGACGCCGACGGCGAGCAGCCGGAGGTTGATGTGGTCGAGGTCGACGATCGAGGGCAGGAGCGCGAAGGCGCCGCCGAGCTGCTTGCGGCGGAGGTTGCGGTGCTGGAGCAGATACATCAGCGATGTCAGCGCCAGCAGGGCGAAGACTCCGTAGCTGAAGAGCGCGAGCGAAGCGTGGATGGCGACCACGGGGTCGGAGCCGAACGGCCGCACGCGCAGTGCGCTATCCCAGGCGGGCATGGTGAACGAGAGCACGCCGAGAAACACCGAGAGGCCCGACGTGAAGAACCCCAACAGGCTCATGCGAAACGCCGGTCCGACAAAGAGGTAGAGCAGGGTGCACGACCAGGCGACGAACTGGATGACCTCGAACTTGTTGCCGATGGGGCAGCTGTGGGTGACTTGGCCGCGGAGGAAGAGGCCGGCTGTCTGGAGGATCCAGCCGAAGGCGATCAGACCGTAGCTTGCCAACCGGGAGTAACGGCGGCGGAAGATCAGCGACCAGCAGCCGTAGAGCAGGCCGGCGGCGTAGAAACCGGTGCCGACGGCGATGGCTGCGCGGTCGGTCAGGAGTGAGGAATCCATCGCTGCGCAGGGTGGCGAGCTGCGGACGGTTCGCAAGTCCGCGGAGCGGGGCACGCCGCGTGGTGCGAAAGAGGCGATCGCCCGCTCAACCTGATGGCGAAACGACCGATGTCTTCCGCGCGGGGAAACGAAAGACATTCGGGGACGAGTGAACGGTCGATGAGGAGACAATCACAGGTACGCGGGGAACAGCCGGTTCACGGCGCAGTTGCCGGGAGATTGGTGTCTGGGGCGACGCGGCGGCCGGTAAGAAACACTTTGGGTCTGTGAGTATTCAGCGTCTGCACAAGGGTTGTCCGGGGCGCGACCATGTTGGTCGCGCCCCTCGCAGTTTCCAACGGTGGCAACCACGCGCCGCGGACCTGCGAAGACAGAAACGGCCCACCGTTGAGGGCGGGCCGCGAAAGGGCGTGGAACTGGCGCGACGCTCAGGCCGCCTTGTACGGCAGCGGGTGGGCGACGGTGAGCTTCTTGACGATCGCCTTGGCGGCGGCGCGCTTCTCCTCGCTCTCGGGGGCGCCGAGCACGAGGTCGATCGCCTCGGCGATCTGGTCCATGTCGGCCTCGATCATCCCGCGGCTGGTCACCGCCGGCGTGCCGAGTCGGATACCGCTGGCCTGGAAGGGCGAGCGCGTCTCGTACGGGACGGTGTTCTTGTTGCAGGTGATGTTGGCCTTATCGAGTGACTCCTGGGCGACCTTGCCGGTGAGCTCCGGAAACTTCGCGCGGAGGTCGACGAGCATGAGGTGGTTGTCGGTGCCGCCGGAGGCGAGGGCGTAGCCGCGCTTGACCATCGCGGCGGCGAGGGCCTTGGCGTTGGCGACGATCTGCTTCTGGTAGGCCACGAACTCGGGCTTGAGGGCGTCGCCGAAGCAGACGGCCTTGGCCGCGATGACGTGCTCGAGCGGGCCGCCCTGGCCGACGGGGAACACGGCGCTGTCGAGCGCGTTGGCGTGGATGGCCTTGCAGAGGATGAGGCCGCCGCGCGGGCCGCGCAGGGTCTTGTGCGTGGTGGTGGTGACGAAATGGGCGTGCGGGACGGGCGACGGGTGGATGCCCGCGGCGACGAGGCCGGCGATGTGGGCGATGTCGGCGAAGAGCAGGGCGCCCACGGAGCGGGCGATCTCGCCCATGCGGGCGAAGTCGATCACGCGCGGGTAGGCGCTGGCGCCGACGGTGATCATCTTCGGCTGCTCGGCGGCGGCGACCTTGGCGAGCTCATCGTAGTCGATGAGGCCGTTGTCGGCGCGCACACCGTACTGGACGAACTTGTAGAGTTTGCCGGAGAAGTTGGCCGGGTTGCCGTGGGTGAGGTGGCCGCCGTGGCTGAGGTTCATGCCGAGGATCTTGTCGCCCGGCTGGAGCACGGAGGTGTAGACGGCGAAGTTGGCCTGCGAGCCGGAGTGCGGCTGGACGTTGGCGTGTTCGGCGCCGAAGAGCTTCTTGGCGCGGTCGATGGCGATCTGCTCGACCTTGTCGACGAACTCGCAACCACCGTACCAGCGCTTGCCCGGGTAGCCTTCGGCGTACTTGTTCGTGAGCACGCTGCCCTGGGCCTCCATGACGGCCGGGAGCGTGAAGTTTTCCGAGGCGATCAGCTCGATGTGCTCCTGCTGGCGGTGCAGCTCGGCAGCGACGAGGGCGTGGATCTCGGGATCAAGATCACGCAGGGGAGAGGCGTTGAGGACGGGAGAGGTGGCGGTGCTCATCGTGAAAGGGCGAGTGTCTGCGGCGGGGTGGTTTTGGGGCAAAGGTTTTCTTCGGCGGACGGCCGGTGCCGTGCGGCCGGTCCGAGGCGTGCGACAGTCGGACAGTTTAGGTTCACGGTCGTGAAGGTTAACTGTCGGTCGGGTTCGGAGCGCTGCAGGCGGGGGAAAGCGTGGAGCGGGCGCTTGCGGGGTGGGGCGGCGGGCGTTTGGCTGCGCGGCGATGATCGATGTCCACGACCTTCCTGCGCTGCGCGCGCTGGCCCGCCGGCTGAAGGTGCCGGAGGTCGAACTGCGTCGCGCGGAGAAGCAGCTC
>JAEXPL010000016.1 GCA_023446865.1 Verrucomicrobiota bacterium
GTGCCGATCTACCAGGCGCTGGAGAAGGTCGGCGGCCGGCCCGAGGAGCTCACGTGGGACATTTTCCGCGACACGCTGGTCGAGCAGGCCGAGCAGGGCGTCGACTACTTCACGATCCACGCCGGCGTGCTGCTGCGCTACGTGCCGCTGACGGCCCGGCGCATGACCGGCATCGTTTCCCGCGGCGGCTCGATCATGGCCAAGTGGTGCCTCGCGCACCACCAGGAGAACTTCCTCTACACGCACTGGGACGAGATCTGCGAGATCATGGCCGCCTACGACGTCGCGTTCTCGATCGGCGACGGTCTGCGCCCCGGCTCGATCGCCGACGCCAACGACGACGCGCAGTTCGGCGAGCTGCTCACCCAGGGCGAGCTCACGCAGCGCGCGTGGAAGCAGGACGTGCAGGTGATGAACGAGGGCCCCGGCCACGTGCCCATGCACATGATCGCCGAGAACATGCAGAAGCAGCTCGAGTGGTGCGCCGAGGCGCCGTTCTACACGCTCGGGCCGCTCACCACCGATATCGCCCCCGGCTACGACCACATCACCAGCGCCATCGGCGCGACGATGATCGGCTGGCACGGCTGCGCGATGCTCTGCTACGTGACGCCGAAGGAGCACCTCGGTCTGCCGAACAAGGACGACGTGCGCGCCGGCGTGATCGCCTACAAGATCGCCGCCCACGCCGCCGACCTCGCCAAGGGACATCCGGCCGCCCAATACCGCGACAACGCGCTCTCCAAGGCGCGCTTCGAGTTCCGCTGGGAGGACCAGTTCAACCTCGGTCTCGATCCGGAGAAGGCGCGCGAGTACCACGACTCCACGCTCCCGCAGGAGAGCGCGAAGACCGCGCACTTCTGCTCCATGTGCGGCCCGCAGTTCTGCTCGATGAAGATCACCGAGGACGGCCGCGCCTTTGCCGCCAGCCAAGGCGTGGGCGAGGAGGCCGCGGTCGTCGCCGGCCTCAAGGCCAAGGCCGACGAGTTCCGCCAAGCCGGCGGCGAGATCTACCGCGCCTAGGCCGCATTGGCCCGATGAAGATCATCCTCAACGATCAGCCCCGTGAGGTCGCGCCCGGCACGAGCCTCGGGGATTTCCTCGCCGGCCTCGGTCTGGCGCCGCGCGGCGTGGCCGTGGCGGTGAACGGCGCCGTGGCCCCGCGCAGCACCTGGCCCACGCGCCCGCTCGCCGAGGGCGACCGAGTCCTCGTCATTCAAGCCACCCAGGGCGGCTGAAACACGCCCGCCCTCTCGCCCTTAACTTCCAGCCTCTCGCCTCCGCTCCCATGGCCTCTCGTCCTCTCGTCATCGCCGGCACCACGCTCAACTCCCGGCTGTTCCTCGGCACCGGCAAATACAGCTCCGGCGCTGCGATGGCTGCCAGCCTCGCCGCGTCCGGCACACAGCTCGTCACCGTGGCCCTGCGACGCGTGCGCACCGACGGCGCGGGCGACGACATCCTCGCGCACCTCGACCGCAACCGCTACCGCCTCCTGCCGAACACCTCCGGCGTGCGCGACGCGAAGGAGGCGGTGCTTGCCGCCGAGCTCGCGCGCGAGGCGCTCGAGACCAACTGGGTGAAACTCGAGGTCCACCCGGACCCGAAGTACCTCATGCCCGATCCGGTCGATACGCTCGCGGCGGCTGAGGAGTTGGTGAAACGCGGCTTCGTGGTGCTGCCGTACATCCACGCCGACCCGGTGCTGTGCAAGCGCCTTGAGGAGGTCGGCGTCGCGGCGGTGATGCCGCTCGGCGCACCGATCGGCAGCAACCGCGGCCTCGAGTCGCGGGTCTTTCTCGAGATCATCATCGCGCAGAGCGCGGTGCCGGTCGTCGTCGATGCCGGCCTCGGCACGCCCTCGCACGCCGCCGCTGCGCTCGAGCTCGGCGCCGACGCCGTGCTGGTGAACACCGCCATCGCCGCCGCCGCCGATCCCACCGCGATGGGCCGCGCGTTCCGGCTCGGTGTGGAGGCCGGGCGGCAGGCCTACGAGGCGGGCCTAGCCGCCTCGGCCGCGGAACCGACCGCGAGCGCCACCTCGCCGCTCACGGCGTTTCTCACGGAGGCGGGCGCATGAGCTTCACCGAAGTCTGGCGACAGCACGATTTCGCGGCGACGAGCCGCGCGATCCAGGCGAAGACCGCGGCCGACGTGCGCCGCGCGCTCGGCCGGGTGGAGGCCGGGCTCGACCTCGACGACCTGCAGGCGCTGCTTTCGCCGGCGGCCACGCCATTCCTCGAGGAGATGGCGCAGCTCAGCCACCGGCGCACGGTCGAGCGCTACGGGCGCACGATCCAGATCTTCGCGCCGCTGTACCTGACCAACGTCTGCGCCAACGTCTGCACCTACTGTGGCTTCAGCGCGCAGAACCGCATCCCGCGGCGCATCCTCAATGCCGACGAGATCCGCGCCGAGGCGGCGGTGCTGCACGCCCGGGGCATCCGCCACGTGCTCTTCGTCACCGGCGAGTCGACCCGCGCCGGGCGCGACTACTTCCTCGACGCGCTGCGGCTGCTGCGGCCCGATTTCTCCAACCTCTCGATGGAGGTGCAGCCGATCGCGGAGGAAGACTACGCCGCGCTCGCCGCCGCGGGGTTGAGCGGCGTGACCGTGTTCCAGGAGACCTACGACGCGGCGGCGTACCCGCGTTTCCACCTCAAGGGCCCGAAGGCCGACATGGCCTGGCGGCTGGAGACGCCCGACCGGCTCGGCCGCGCCGGGCTGAAGAAGATCGGCCTGGGGGCGCTCTACGGGCTGAGCGACTGGCGCACCGACGCCTGGTTCCTCGGCCTGCATCTGCGGTACCTCGAACGGCGCTACTGGCGCACGCGCTACAGCATCTCGTTCCCGCGGCTGCGGCCGCACGCCGGCGCCGAGATCGAGATCGTGCCCACGACCGAGCGCGACCTCGTGCAGGCGTTCTGCGCGTACCGGCTGTTCAGCCGCGAAGTCGAGCTCACGCTCTCCACGCGCGAGAGCCCCCGGTTCCGCAACCACGCGATCCGCCTCGGCGTGACGTCGATGAGCGCCGGGGCGCGCACCAACCCCGGCGGTTACGCGGCGGCCGACGACTCGCTGGAACAGTTCGCGATCAACGACGACCGCAGCTCCGACGAGGTCGCAGGCTTTCTGCGCAGCGAGGGCTACGAGCCGGTGTGGAAAGACTGGGATCCGGCGTACGACGGTGCTTTGCTCGCGGCACGCTGATCGAATGTCACTGCGTTACTCCAACCTGCGATTGCGTGAGTCTGTTCTGCAGGGATGTGCGCAGTCCCGCGGGCAGCGATCTGTCGATGGCGAGGTAGCGAAGCACGGTCGCGGCATCCCACTTGGCCCAAGCTTCGAGGATTCGGGTGACGTGTCTCTCCTTTGCGGTGTCGGGCAGGTGGGTCGAGAGGATCGCTTCAACCGCTGCGCTCGGATTGTGCGCCTCAAGACGGCGCGAGAGCGTCGTCAACGCGAGGTCGCGGTAGGTCTGGTCCTGGATCGTGGCCAGTGCCTCCACCGCTCCTGCGGGATCAGAGTCGAAAAGCGAGTTTCCGTAGGCGAAACGGACCGGATCGAGATCGCGAATTTCGCTGGGGATGGAGGCATGGATGCGGCTGGCTTCGGCGAGCTTCCCCTCGGCGCCAAGCTCATCGAGAATGCCGGCGTACGCACCGGCGGCGAGCGCCGGCGTCGAGCGCGCCTTCGCAAAGGCGAGGGCGGCCTCCAGATTGCGTTTCGCGAGCGCGCCGGCCGCGGCTTGGGCGAACGCCGCGGCCACAGACGGCGGATGGGCTGGCGCTTGATCCACCAAGGCCCGCAGTTGTGCGTCGTCGACAGCTGCGAGCAACGTCCGACCGACGTCGAATGGCGAGTCGCTGTTGCAGATCGCTTCCAGAATCTCGGCCGTCGAAGCGTGTCGGACGAAGGCCTCGGCGACTTCGGCGTTGTCGAGCTCAACGAACCGACGGTCACGCAGCTGGGCGAGGAGTGTGGGGAAATCCGCTCGAAGATGATCTCTCGCCCCCGCGCTCGCTGGCGCTCGCGCTGCAGGTTCCGCGGGCGGTTGGCGCTGGGCGTTCGTCTCGGCTTCACCAACGTTCGGCGTCGGATGAGCAAGCCACCAGCGCAGCGCAAGCCCGCAGGCAACAACCAGCACGAGGGGCAACGTAAGGCGTTTCATCGAAGCGTCGCCATCATGGCGCGACTCTTCGGGCCGACAAGCCCGCTCAGGATAACTCCATGAACCTCTCTTCCGCCGAACGGGAACGTTACGCGCGCCACCTCTCGCTGGCCGGCTTCGGGTCGGACGCGCAGGCGCGGTTGAAGGCCGCGCGCGTGCTCGTCGTCGGCGCCGGCGGGCTGGGTTGCCCGGCGCTGCTCTACCTCGCTGCCGCCGGGGTGGGGCGGATCACGATCATCGATCCGGACCGTGTCGATGTCTCCAATCTCCAGCGTCAGATCCTCTACACCGCCGGCGACGCCGGCCAGCCCAAGGCCGAGGCGGCGGCGCGCCGGCTGCGCGCGCTCAACGACCTGATCGAGATCGTGCCGCTCGTCGCGCGACTGGACCGAACCAACGCCCTTGCGCTCATCGGCGACTGCGACGTGGTCGTCGACGGTTCCGACAACTTTGCGACGCGCTACCTCGTGAACGACGCGTGCGTGCTGGCCGGGAAGCCGTTCGTGTAC
>JAEXPL010000052.1 GCA_023446865.1 Verrucomicrobiota bacterium
GCGGGGCCCCCCAACGCCGCCAGCCCGAGCAGCGCCGCGGCGACCAGCCGGCTCAGCGGTCCGGGGCGAGCAGCGCCCGTTCGCGCTCGAGCAGCGTCGGATGCGAGTAATGGAAGGTGCTGAACCACGGGTGCGGCGTCAGGTTGGTGAGGTTCTTCTCGGCGAGCTTGTGCAGCGCACCGACCAGCGGCGCCGGGCCGCCGGCGTGCTCCCGCGCAAACGCGTCCGCCTCGTACTCATGCAGGCGCGAGAGCGCGTTGAGCACCGGCGACAGCCAGAACGTCGCCAGGCCGCCGAGCAGCGCGACCAGCAGCAGCGCCGGCGCCCCTCCGGCGTCCGGGGCGAAGCCGAAGCCGCCGAGGAACCACGGGCTGCGCATCAGCCAGTCGACGGCAAAGAAGCCGAGCGCCAAGAACCCGGCCGACACGGCCAGCATCTTCGGGATGTGCCCGCGTTTGTAGTGGCCGATCTCATGCGCGAGGACGGCGGCGAGCTCCGCGCGGTCGAGCTGGTTGATCAGGGTGTCGAAGAGGACGATGCGCCGGAAGCGGCCGAAGCCGGTGAAGAAGGCGTTGGAGTGCCCGGAGCGTTTCGAGCCGTCCATCACCTCGATCGTGCGCGCGTGGAACCCGGAGCGATCCGCCAGCGCGAGCAGGCCGGTCCGCAGTTCGCCCTCGGGCAACGGCGTGAGCTTGTTGAACAGCGGCAGGATCAGCAGCGGGTAGAGCACGATCATCAACAGCTGGAAGGCCATCACGACCGCGAAGCCCCACAGCCACCACCACGTCCCGATCCACGCCACGAGCGAGAGCAGCAGCCAGAGCAGCGGGAAACCGATGGCGACGGCGACCGCCCCGCCCTTGAGCTTGTCCACGAGCCAGAGCCGCACGGTGCTCTTGTTGAAGCCGAAGCGCTCCTCGAGCCGGAAAGTGCCCCACCAGTCGAAGGGGATCGACGGCACCGTCATCGCCAGCATGACCAGCACCAGCCACAGCGCCCGGCTCCAGGTCGCCGCGCCCGCGAGATCCGTCCACGCGGCCAGCGACCACGGGAGCACGCCGCTGAAAAGCAACGCCGCCAGCACCACCGCGCCGTAGAGCTCCTCCCACCGGCCGAAGGCGTTCTTGGCGAGGCTGTACTCGACGGCTTTCTCGTACGTGGGGGCGTCCATGACCGCCGTATACGCCGCCGGCACCGCGCCGGCATGCCGCGCGATCTCCCGCCGGTTGAGCAGCGCGAGCCCGAGCTCGGCCGCGACCTTGGCCCCCAGCAATGCCGCCGCGGTGATTTCGACCGGATGCATCATCGGCGCGGAGCTTCCCGGGCACGGCGCCGGCGCGCCAGTGAAAAAGCCGCAATTGTCACGAACGTCTCAAAATGCCGGCGCGGTCCACTGTTGTGTCGCCAAAGCCTCCGCACACGCCACGCTCCTTGGCCCCTGCACGTTCCCAGGCCGGTCCGTCCACCCCATACCCAGGTCCCGCCATGTACGCCATCGCCACTCCTTCCGCTCCGGTTCATCCGGTCGACACGCTGCTCCGCCCCGCCGACCTCGAAGCCTACGCCCGCGAGATGCCCATCGCCACCGCCGTCCTGCCGCGTCTGCAGGCGCTGCTGCTGGCCGAGGAGACCAGCATCAGCGACGTGGTCGACCTCGTGATGCTCGACCCGAGCCTGGCCCTGCGCGTGATGCAGGCCGCGTCCGGCCGCCGCCGCCCCACGCGCCCCGCGCCCAGCCTGGCGGAGGCCTTGGAACGCCTCGGTGCCGACAACGTCTACCGCGTGACCGCCGCCTACGCCCTGGGTCGGTTCCTCAACCGCCCGCTGCGCAGCTACTGCATCGGACCCACCGAATACTGGCGGCGATCCCTCGCCTGCGCTCTCGCGATGGTCGATCTCGCGCCCGCCAACGGACTCGACGAGCGGGTCGCCTACACCGTCGGCCTCCTCCACGCCCTCGGGATGCTCTTTATCGACCGCCACCTGCGCTGCGTGGGCGCCCCGCATCTGCGGTTCGACGCCCAAGCGCCCGGCCTGTGGCCGAAGGCGGAGGTGATGCTCACCGGCATGAACCACGCCCGCGCCGCCGCCTTCGTCCTCCGCGCCTGGAACTTCAGCGAGGAGATCGTCGAGCCGATCGAGCACCAGCTTCGGCCGGGCGCCGCAACGCGCTACCGCGCCATGGCGTCGCTGCTCGCCGAGGCGCGGACGGTCGCCGCCGAACTTGTCGCCAAGCTTCCCCCGCCGGGGCAGGAACCGCCAATGCCGCTCCTCCAGCTCGTCGGGGACGAGTGGCGCGCCTCGCTGGCCGAGCAGATCCTTCTCGTCGAAGGCACCCCGGTCTGAACACGGCCGTCAGCGCACCGGCGCCGCGCGGCCTCCGAGCGCCTCGTGCTCGGGGAAACAGATCCGCCCCACGGCCTCGTTGAAGTCCGCCGCGCCGCGCAGGATCTCGATCTCCAGCCGCAGGTAGTAGAGCGGCAGCGGGAACCGCATCTCCGCCGGGATGCGCACGGCATCCTTCTCCGTCGTCACCACGAAATCGAGACCGGCGTCGACCGCCTCCTCGAAGACCAGGTCGAGGTCGTCCGCCGTGAAACGGTAGTGGTCGACATAGCGCTTGGTGTAGAGGAGGTTCGCGCCGAAACGGCGCAGGAACGCCTCGAAGCTGTCCGGCGTGGCGATTCCGCTGAACGCCCCGATGCGCCGGCCCTTCAGGTACGACAGGTCGTGGCGCTCCGGGCCGTCGTTGACGCGCTGGAGGTATTTCGGCACGTGGGCGCACTCGATGATCTCGGCCGCCGGGTTGTGCTCGCGGATGGTCTCCTCCAGCTCGAGGTCGCGCTGTCCGTCGGATTTGGTGACGAAGACGTACGAGGCACGGCTCAGGTGCTTGATCGGCTCGCGCAGCAGTCCGCGGGGGAGCAGCTCGCCGTTGCCGAAGGGGTTGGTCTTGTCGACCAACAGCAGGTTGAGCCGGCCCTTGAGCGGGAGGTACTGGAATCCGTCGTCGAGCACCAGGGTGTCGCAGCCGAAATGTTTGATGGCGAAGGCTCCGGCCTTCACGCGGTTCTTGTCCACCAGCACCACCACCCCGGGCAGGTTGCGCGCGAGCATGTAGGGCTCGTCGCCGGCGATCTCGGAGTCGAGGAGCACCGTCCGGCCGTCGCTGACGATCTTCGGCGGCGGTTCGCTGCCCTTGGTGATCCAGTTGAGGGCCCGGCGCCACAGGGGCACCGACCGGCTGCGGTAGCCGCGGCTCAGGATGGCCACGTGCCGTCCGCGGTCGGCGAGCGCCCGGGCGAACTTCTCGACCACCGGGGTCTTGCCGGTGCCGCCGACGGTGAGGTTGCCGACCACGACCACGAGGCAGCCCAGCGGCTGGTCACGCAAGACCCGCTGCCGGTAGAGCCACAGCCGCAGCTGCACCAGGCAGCTGAACAGCCATGACAGGCAGCGCAGGAAAAACGCGTAGGCCTCGGCCAGCCGCTCATCCCGGCGCCCGAAGATCACGTCGATCGTGTATTGTTCGAGGGCGTGAAGCTTCTGTTTGAACCAACGGGTCATCGGGTGGGCGCTTGGCGGATGCCCACACTCTGGGAACAACCGCCGCGTTTTCCAAGCCGGGAGGCGCCCGGCGGATCGGTTTCGTCAGCGTGCCAGTTGCCGGAGCACCGCCAGTCCGCGCACCACCTGCCGGCCGTCGCGCCCGAGCCAGCGAGTCGGGCACAGCCGCAACGGCAGTGCCGCCCACCAGAGCGCGCGCAGGTTCCGGCGTAGCACCCGCTGCAGCCGCACCGAAGGGTTGCTCCCCCGGTAAGCTGCCGCGATCGCCCGCAGGTCGGCGGCCGGATGGCGTTCACCGAGCGCCGCGGTGCAGGACATGACGAACAGCATCAGATCCCGCACCTGCGCCGTGATGAGCGGCATCACCATCGTCGGATCCTCCTCGAGGTCGATGAACGTCACCTGCCGGCCATCGAAGACGATATCCTTGAGGAACGGACGGCCATGGCAGAATCCGAGGCTGTGCAACTGCCCCAACGCGTGCGCCGCCAACTCCGCCGCCGCCCGACGTCGCACAGGATCCTTCTCGTTGCGAATCCAGGCGCGCAACGGTTGCCCGGCATCGGCGGTGATGATGGCTTCGTCGGTGCGCTCGATCAACTCCGGGACCGGCAGCCCGGCTTTCCGCCAACGGGCCAGGCGATCGGCTTCGGCTTGGACAGAATCACAGTCGCCCGTCGTAGCCGTCGACCGCAGCAGCGGCCACGGCACCAGCAAGGTTGTTCCGCGCGCCAGGAGCCGCCACCCATTCTTGCCATGGGGCTCCGCCCGCTTCAGCCAACCGCGTGCAACCCGCTGGATGCGCGGCGGCGCTTCCGTTGGCGGAGGGACGTTGATGGTTTCGGATCGGTACATTCCGTAAATCTGTGCCAACCAGCGAACCTTTCGGGCAAGATGATTTTCCGGGGCTCGAAAGTGCTCCGAACCGCGCCGAACTCACAGCCCGAGCCGGAGCATCCCGGCAGCAGCCGCCGCCCCGGATCGGCGCAATTCCCCCGACCAGTCGGCCCGATCCCACCCCGGGGTGCACCCCGGATTCCTGCCGCACTTTTCCCTTAGGTCGCGCCCGCATTGTCCGATTGGCTTCGGTGCCCGATCGAGCGCTCCGCACCCGAACCTCCGGCGCGCGGCTCCTCGAGCGACGACTTCACCATGGCTGAAACCACTTTCCCCGACATCGAGACACTCACGAAGTTGCTCGAGAACGCAGTCCTGAAGGTCATGCACACGACTGCCCACATGGGGGCAAAATTCGTCCGGCGCCATTCCCGCGATGAGGCCGACGGCGCTCCCTTCTACAAGGCCGGTTCACGCGATCCCTTGATCGTCGGATCGGTCGGCTTCACCGGCGAAGCCAACGGCATGGTTTACCTGTACATGGAGATGGACCTGGCCGCCCAGATCGCCGCCGGCATCACCGGCATGACCGCCGCCGAGATGCTCACTCCCGACAACGCCGAGATTGTGAAGGACGTGGTTGGCGAGATCACCAACATGACCGTCGGCACCTTCAAGAACGGCATCTGCGACCTCGGCTTCCAATGCAAGGTCACCCTCCCGACCGTGCTGCGCGGGTCGCAGTTGCAGGTCGAGGCCGTCACCGGTTCACAGCGGTGGACGTTCGATTTCGAGACGATGGGCCGTCCCATCGTCGCCGATCTCTTCCTCCAGGAAGACAACGGCTGACCGACCGCGCACCGCAGTTTCTGCGACCGTGGCGGTCCGCTCCGGCGGTTTCCACCCTCCGCGGCGATCAGCGCCGCGCCGGTCGTTCACAGCCTTTCCGGAACGCGGATACACTTCAGGCTTCAGCGCCTACCTGCTCACGCGTCCGAAGAACCAGCCGTCATGCACGGGGCCCGCGACACATACCATCTTCGGCTCCGCCTCTGATGGATCGTCCGCCGCACGCCGCACGGGCGGTCATCCGGGAAAACATTGCTCCAGACGATCGCGCCAGCGCGGTCGTTGCACGGCTGCCCGCAGCGGCGGGCCGCCTCGGGTTTTACCTTCCTCCAGCGTGGGCGCTCATTCTGACCTGGTAGCCTTTTCCGAGCGCCCAGTTGCGCGCGGCCTTCTGATTGTTGAAGACGATGGAGGTGAGCGGGTGGGCATCGCTGGCGCTGACCAGGCGGAAATGTCCATCGGCGATCGGCGAGACGACGGCCTCGCGGGTGGGGAAAGCGGACATCGAATCCATCAACCCGCGCCATCGGCCAAACCCGGTGGCGATTGAACCGAAAAAAACGCTGTGGGGAAACGACCCCAGCACGCCCGACGGCCGGCCCGTCCCCAGTGCCGGTGCAGCTTCAGCAGCCCGCTTCGGGTGGCCGCGGCGGCGCGGGTGGGATCGGCGGCACCGCCTGCGCTTTCGGCTCATGGCCCGCGCTCTCGGCCGCCTCCGCCTCGTCGCGGCGCAGCGCCTTGAGACGTTCGAGCTCGAGCGGGTGCTCGTCGTGCATCTCCTTCTCCGACATCCGGCCAGTGAGCCACGAGAGGTTCATCGGATAGACGTCGGGGTTGAAGACGACGAAGTAGAGGTGCCACGCGATGATCGCCAGTGTCGCGAGGATCGCCTCGTAGAAGTGCACCGTGCGCGAGATGTCGTAGCCTCGCTTGGTGAGCAGGCCGATGGAGGTGTTCTCGAACCAGAGCACGGCGCCGGTCGCCCCCATGATCAACGTGCCCCAGATCAAGGCCCAGTATTCGGATTTCTCGATGTAGCTGAAGCGGCCGAAGCGCGGCTTCTCCGCGGAGAGACCGAGGTTGTAGCGAAGCACGCCGAGCGCGTCGGTCGCGTCGCCCAACCGCGGCAGTAGGTCGCGGAACAACTGCCGGCCGCGCCGGGTGCAAGCCAGGTAGCCGACATGCCACCCGCTCCCGAGCAGCATCGTCACACCGGCCACGCGGTGCAGCACGCCGCGCCACGCGAACAGATGGTCGCTCCAGCCGCGCAGTTTCAACACCCACCACGCATCCGGATACCGGAGCATGAACCCGGTCACCACCAGGGTCACGAAGCTGAGCACAAGCGTGGCGTGCTGCAGTCGCTCGTTCACGGTCATCCGCACGTAGAGCCGGTGCGGCAGGATCGGCTCGGTGATCTCACCCTTCTGGATCGCGATCTTCCGGCGGATCTTCTTCACGAAATCGAGCAGGTTGTGCCCCGCCATGCCGCCCACCACGCCGAGGATGAGCCACACGTAGAACGTCGCGACCCAGTAGACCCACGGGTCGCGCGCCTGCGACTGCTCGTCGACATGCACCGAGCCCACGGCGAACCGCTCGTTGGCGCCGGGGTGGCACTGGCCGCAGGTCTGCGCGATGTTGGTCTTCGCGATCGGGGAAAGTGGATCGCGGGACGGACGCACCGCGTGCGCCCCGTGACAACTCGCGCAGTTCACCGCCTCCGTCGAGCCACCGCGTGTCGCCAAGCCATGGTAACTGTCGGCGAACGTCCGGAACCGGTCCGCGGCGAGCCCGTACCGCTGGTTGAGCTTCACCGAACCGTGGCAGGAGCCGCAGACGGCCTGCGAGACATTGTGCGCCTCCACCGCCGCCTTCGGGTCGGTGTGGACCAGGATGCGGTGTTCGCCGTGGCAATCGGTGCACACCGGCGAGTCGACATTGCCCTTGGCCAGCGCCGCGGCGTGCACACTCTCGCCGAACTCCCGCGCCGCGCGCCGGTGGCAGCGCGCGCACGTCTCCGCAATGTGGAGCTTGTTCACCCGCGAACCGGCGACCAGCGCCCGGTTCATCTCATGGCTGCCGTGGCAATCGACACAGTTGGCCGCCTCCGCCCTGCCGCGGGTGAGCGCGGCGCCGTGCACGCTCTCGCCGTAGCCTTCGATGAAGTGCACGCCGAGCGGCGACTTCTCGACGACCCGCGGATTCGACAGGTGGCAGGACAGGCAGAGTTGCGACTGCGCCAGCTTTTCCGCCACCCGTCCGCCCGCCCCGCGCCCGCCGGCGCGATGGCAGGTGAGGCAGTCCGGCGCCTCGGCCCGTCCGGCCGCCAGCGCGGCTCCGTGGGCGGACTGCTGGAAATGTTTCGCCGCCTCCGTGTGGCAGGAGCCGCACCCGGTCGCGAGCTTCGCGCCGGCCAGGGCCTTCTTCGGGGCACCGATGTCGTGCTTTCCGTGACAGCTCGCGCATTCGGTCTGCTTCGAGGCCCTGGGTGGTTGCACCGCAAAATCCGGATGGAACGCGTGCGACTTCTCCAGCTTATCATGACATGAGGCGCAATCGACCTTGCCCGGCGAACGTCCGGCGGCCAGCGCGCCCTGGTCGAAACCGTCGTGGCAATCAGCGCAGGCGATCGTCGCGTGCACGGACTTGTCGAGCACCTGCTGCACCGCCGCCTCGTCGGCCGCCAGGGTGGAGACGCAACTGGCGGAGAGAACAAGACTCGCGGCAATCAGGGATCGGCACGCGGCTATCGGAAATGCTGGGGAAAACATCGGCGTCAAACAGGGGCGGGGTTCCGACGGAGCGTGCCGTTCCCGTGCCGGCAGGCAAGGATGCAGGCGCGAATTTCCAACTCGGGTTTGCCGTCGCCCCGTCCCGCCCCTTGGATCGGAACTATGACCTGCCCGCCCGCCCCGCTGCTCCGCCTCGTCGCGCTCCACAAGCGCTACGGCGCGGCCGTCGCGGTGGCCGGCGTGGATCTCGAGGTCGCACCGGGAGAGATCGTCGGCCTGCTCGGCCCCAACGGCGCGGGCAAGACCACTGTCCTCGAGTGCCTGCTCGGTTTGCGCCCGGCGGACACCGGTGAGATCACGCTCGACGGCTGCGACCTCCGCACCCGCCCCAGCGCGGCGCGGCGTCGGGTCGGCGCGCAGATCCAGCCCGCCGCGTTGCAGGACAAGATCACGCCGCGGGAGGCGCTCACGTTCTTCGCCTCGTTCCACCGGGAACCGGCCGACACCGGGGAACTGCTCGACCGCTTCGGACTGGCCGAGAAAGCGGACGCGCGCTTCGACACGCTCTCCGCCGGCCAGCGGCAGCGGCTCTCGGTCGCCCTCGCCTTCGTCAACCGCCCCACTCTTCTCGTGCTCGACGAGCCGACCACCGGCCTCGACCCGCAGACGCGCCGCGCCCTCCATGCAATTCTCGTCGCCCACCGCACCGGCGGTGGCGCGGTGCTGCTGAGCACGCACGATCTCGACGAAGCGCAACGCCTCTGCGATCGCGTCGCCATCCTGCACCGCGGGCGCCTCGTCGCCCTCGGTTCGCCCGACGAACTTCTCGCGCACACCAGAGCAACCACGCGGCTCGAATTCCGCACCGCCCAGCCACTGGCGAACGCTGCCCTCGCCGAGTTGCAAGCTGGGCAACTGGCACCGCCGCAACCGCCGGTCAACGCGAGTACCGGCTACCGGCTCCGCACCACCGAGCCCACCCGCGCGATCGCCGCGCTCACCCAAGTGGTGCAGGCCACAGGCAACGAATTGCTCGAACTCCAACTGCGCCCGCCGACGCTCGAGGACGCCTTCGTCGCGCTCACGGGCGAAGGGTGGGACGGCGACCGGGAAGCCGCGCCATGACAACAACTCCCGCATTTCTGCGCGGAGTCGGCCGGCAGGCGGTGCTCACGCTTCGCCTCAACTTCCGCACCCCGCTTGCAGTCGCCTACGGGTACCTGATGCCGATCCTCTTCCTTCTCGGCTTCGGTGGTATCTTCCGCTCCGGTACACCGCCGCTCCTCGCCGAAATCGGCCAGATCCTCACCATCACCATCCTGGGCAGCGCTGCGATCGGGCTGCCCACGACGTTGGTCTCAGAGCGCGAGCGCGGGGTCTGGCGCCGCTACCGGCTCCTGCCGGCCCCGCCGGCCGCGCTGCTCGGCGGCGCACTCGTGGCGCGTCTGGTCATCGTCGCCGGTGCCGTGGCGCTCCAGCTCGCGCTGGCCCATTTCGTCTTCGGCACACCGTGGCCCGCCCATCCGGCGATCTTCGGACTCGCCGTCGTCGCCACGACCTTCGCCTTTCTCGGACTCGGCCTGATCATCGCCGCGCTCGCCGACGGCGTGCCCGCGGTGCAGGCGCTCGGCCAGTGTGTCTTCCTGCCGATGATCCTGCTGGGCGGTGTCGGCGTGCCTCTGGCCGTGTTGCCGGACTGGGCACAACGTTTCGCCGGGTTCATGCCGGGCCGCTACGCGGTGGTTGTGCTGCAGGCCGCGTTCGACGGCACCCGCGGTCCGCTCGGTTTCGGCTTCGCTTTGCTGGCGCTGGCGGTCGTCGGCGCCGCCGCGACGGCGATCGGCCTTCAACTCTTCCGCTGGGATGCGCACGACCGCGCGGGTCGGCGCCAACGGCTCGGTGCCGGGTTGGCCCTCGCGGTCTGGCTGGTCGTCGGCGTGGTCGCCGCCGCCACGGGCCGGCTGCGGCCGCTTCTGCCGCCAGGTTACGAGTGGCGGGAGATCACGGATACCCAGATCGCCACGATCACCTACGAGAACCTGCCCGGCGACGGCGAGATCGTGACCCGCCTCGCCCCGCCGCTGGCCCGGCCGTTCGCCTCGGCCCGGCTCGAGTCCGTGGAGCGCCGCCGGCCTTCGTGGTCTGGCGGGCGCGGCGAGAATCCGGGCGAGGCGATCCGGCATCTGGTCTGCGTGGCCACGATCGCCGATCTCGCGCAGGACCCGCAGGAGGGGGAAATCGCGCGGCTGATCTACGACCATCTCCGCGAAACCTATTCCGCCGAGGATCTCCGCCGGGCGCTGGCGTGGATCGTCCTCTGCCCCGACGACGGCACCGTGGTCACCAGCGCGCCCGCCATCGGTCTGCGCCGCGAGATCGACGAGAACGCGATCCGCAACCGCGCCCCGCTTTACGCGCAGAAATATCTCGGCCGCGTGCTGGGCGAGATCCGCGAGCCCTAGTTCGCCCGCGAGACGAAACCGGCAGAGCCGAACGGCCCTGTTTTTTCGGGACCTCCAATCCGCCTTTCCCCGAGGCCGGGCTCGCCATTGTCCCGATGGGAAACGGGAGAAACCGGAGCGACCGTTGTTCCTGCACAATCCGGCCGCGCCCGCGCGCGGCCCCAACCCTTGTCCCCATGAAACTCCCCCACCTCCTCCTCTTGTCCGCCTTCCTCCCGGTCTCGGCCGCGTTCGGCCAGATGGTGATCACCGGTCCCACCGGCGTCACCACGTGGTTCTACGGCTCGATCGTCGGCCAGGATCTCTTCATCACCGTCGAGAACACGCACGCCGGCGACCTCGGCGAAACCGGCACGCTCACCGCATTCGGTTTCAACACGCCTTGGACCGCCCCGCTCGATACCTCGAAAATCATCCTCTCCTACTCCGTCCTCACCGCCACCGGGCCGACCGACCCGTGGTACGTTTTCACCAGCAAGGAACTCAACGCCAATGGCCTGCAACTGACCACCGACCTGGCCGTCGCGAGCGACGGCAACCCGTCGATCAACGGCAATGACCCGCTCAACGGTGTCGCCTTCGGTGAAAGCGTGGCCTTCAAGTTCACCTTCGACGCCGCCTACTCGCTCGCGCCCTTCGCCGGGCTCGACGACCTGGGGTATCCGAAGTTCCCGCTCTTCTTCAACCAGACCGAGGGCCCCGACTTCTTCGCCCGTTGGCAGGAAGTGGCGAACAGCACGGTTGGCGACAGCGACGCCGCCGCGCGCGACTGGCCGCCGGAAGGGTACGATATCCCCCAAGGCCCCGTGCCCGAGCCGTCCACCTACGGCGCCGTCGCCGCTGCCGCGCTCGTGGCGTTGATCACGCTCCGCCGCATGCGCCGCTGAAACGCCCGCCATCCCCCGGGTGTCCCACACGGGCCGCATGCTTCCGGCATGCGGCCCGTCGTTTGTCGACCGCGCGCGGCGCGGCATTCGTGGTCCGCGCGGACTTCGCCTCGGTGCGCCTCGCCTGGCCCCACACCGCCGGACTATGACGGTGTCGGGCGTTCATCGCCCGGGTCCGCGCGCTTCGCGTCGTTGAACTCGTAGAAGTAGCGGTCTTTGAACTCCGAGGATTCGCCGCGCATCGAGCGGCGGATCGCGCGCGCCTATCGCTCGATCTCCGCGAAGACGTTCTCCGAAACCACGCTGTCGGCGTCGACCGTCACGATCACCTCGCCGGTCGCCGCGCGCGCGCCGGCATTGCGGATCGCTGCGAGGCAGCGCCGGTCTTCGCGCACGATCCTCGCACCGTGCTCCAGGGCGAGGCGCTCGGTCGCGTCGGTGCAACGGTTCAGCACCACGATGAACTCGCACTCCGCCCGGCTCGCCTCCGCGGCTCGTCGCAAAGCGCCGAGGCACGCCGGCAAATACCGCTCCTCGTTGTGCGCCGGAACGACGATCGAGTACTTCATCGTGTCGGGCAGCGCGCTCACGCCTCGCGTCACCGACCGCTGGAGGCACCAAGCTGCGGCGCGGCCTTCGGCAGGAGCGTGTAGCGGCTTACCACCGGCACTTCGACGCCGCGTTTCCGGTCGCGGACCACAAACTCCACCACCCACTCGCCCACCGGATCTGTTTCCTCGCCGACCATCGTAAGCACGAACTCCGACATGTAGGTCTGACCCGGCACCGGAATCGTCTTCTTGCGCAGCGCCTTCACCTCGCGGTGCTCGGAGATCCGCCCGTTCGGCCGGATCATCCGGAGGTCGCACGTGACATCGACGTTGCCGCTCTCGTCCTGCAGCGGGTTGGTGAGAAACAACAGCGCCCAGACCTTCTCGCCGACCCGCAACGCCTTTGCGGGCGTCACCCGGGGCACGCGGCTCGTCGGTGTGCCCCACTTGCGTTTCCACTCTGGGTCGGTCGTCACCACCACCGTCGCACCGAAACCGTTGTTGCTGCGGCGCCACTCCGCTTCGGCAGCGGGATCGGTCTTCGCGTTCCGCTTCACCCCAGTATCGGCGACGGCAAAGGCCGCCACCAACGCCAGAGCGCCGAGGAGACAGATCCGAAGGGTCCGC
Organism: Verrucomicrobiota bacterium; assembly: GCA_023446865.1. GTDB lineage: Bacteria > Verrucomicrobiota > Verrucomicrobiia > Opitutales > Opitutaceae > CAJCBL01. The sequence continues at coordinate 12,516 of JAEXPL010000052.1, forward strand.
ATGGTCGGAGGGAAATCGCCCCCCACGTCCGAAGCAACGCCGCCTCGGGGTTCCACTCCCATTTCACGATCCGCTCACAACGCACGCCGCCGCGGTGAGGCCGGTACCCATGGCCGAAACCGCCTTCTACCCGGCGACAGCGAACGGCAAACCGCTCGAGCGGAATCCCGGACGCTCCACCGCCCACCATCGGCCGCCGATGGTTTCGCTCTCGTCACTCGACGCTCGTCCCTTGTCCGGCGGACGGCGTTCAGTGCAGCAGGTATTCGCCCGCAATCCGCACCACCGCGCAACCGCCGATCTGCAGGCTGCCATTGGCGCACGCCCGGATGGTGACCAGGTTCGGTTTCTCCCGGTCGGGTCCCTGCTCGATCGCCAGCGTCTCGCCGGTCCACTCGCCGCTGCGCCGCAGCCAATGGGCCAGCGCCGCATTCCCCGAGCCGGTGGCCGGATCTTCGAGGTAGCCGAAGATGGGCGGAAACACGCGCGTGCGCAGCGCTCGGTCGCCGAGAAAGGTCTCCGTCGAGTGCAGCACCACCGCCGCCAAGCCCTTCGCCTCGACGAACGCCCGCAGCGTCGGATAGTCCGGCGAACAGCCAACCGTGGCCGCGAGCGTGCGCACCGCCACGAGCAGGCACTTCTGGCCGCACTCGGCCACCGGCAGAAACGCAGCGCCGCCGTTTCGCCGCTCATCGAGCGCCGCCAGCGGCAGGCTGAGCGCCGCGGCCGCCTCGGCCGGCGTCACGCGGATGTCGGGAAACTCCGGTGCCGGCGCCGCGATGAAAACGCAGCCCGTTTCGGCGATCCGGTTCTCCGCATCCAGGACGCCCTTCCGCGTGTGCAACCGCAGCCGGTGCTGTCCGACGAACTCCGGCACGTTGGCCAGGAGGTGGAAAACCGAGGCCACCGTCGCATGCCCGCAGAACGGCACCTCGCGCTCGCAGGAGAAATAGCGAAGTTCCAGCTCGGCGGCGCCGAGCGGCCGCGCAAACGCAACCTCCGTCACGAAACCCGAGCCGGCCACCTGCGTGGCGAGACGCTGCATCTCCTCCTCGGTGATCGCCTCGTCGCGACCGAGCAGGACCAACCCGGCCGGATTGCCGGCGGAGGCACCGGTCGTGAACGCATCGAGTTTCCAGAATTTGAAGCGGCGCATGGCAGAGAGGAGCTACGGTCCAATCCCGCCCGTTTTCGATGCGCCGCGCGAAAACAAAAAGGGACCGGCCGCAGCCGGTCCCTGGGAGGAAGTGGGAAGTTGTCGCGTCGCTCAGACCTTGCCGCGCCGCGCCTCGAGCTTCGCCCGGAGATCGGCCGCAATCTCGCGGGTGATCGGGAACTGCAGCACGAGCAGCAACGCCACCGTCACGCCGACCAGCGGGATGCCGACGAGGTAGGCCTTGATGCCGATGATCGTGCTCGCGCTCTGCACACCGCCGGGGAGTTGGGCGTCGAAGTTGATCAACGGAAGCAGCCAGCCGGCCGCGCCGGCGCCGAGCGAGAGGCCGAGCTTCTGCGTGTAGGAGGAGCAGGCCGAGAACGAACCCTCGCGGCGCTTGCCGGTGTCGATTTCGTCGTAGTCCATGCAGTCGGCACCCATCGAACCGGAGAGCATCCAGAACGACGCGCAGACGAGCGCGACCAAGCCCGAGTAGACAACCTGCAACCACTGGACGGTCGGGCTGTAGAACCACCAACCAGAGAGGTACGCGCCGTAGGCGAGAAGGCAGGTGACGATCGCCGCATGGCGTTTGCCATACACGTTGGCGATCTTCGCCAGGAGCAACGCACCGATAAACCCGCCAACCGAGGCCGCCACTCCCATCCACGTGTTCCAGTTCGCCGCCGCAACTTCCTCACCGTTGCAGACGACGTAACGGGTGGCGATGTAGCCTAGGCTGCCGACAACCGAGTTGCCGAGGGCGAAGGCGAAGGTGAATAGCAGCTGGATGCGGAACGGCCGGCATTTGAGCGTTTCCCAGAAAGCCTCGGTGAGCTTCACGCGCTGCTGTTTCTGCTCGACCACCTTGCTGTAATACCGCTCCCGAAGACAGAAGAACATCGTCATGCTGAACACGATCATCAGCACGCCGAGGCAGCAGGTGTAGATCTGCATGCCGAGCAGGGTGTTCGGCTTGATCGGACCGTCGCCACTCGCGGTGGTGAAACGCAGCCCGGCCCAGGTTGCCACCTGCAGCGCCGCAAAGTTGCCAACCTCCATCACCTTCTGCACCGCACCCTTGATCGACATCACGCTGCTGCGCTCGTTGTAGTCTGGCGTCATCTCCGCGCCGAGGCTCTGGAACGGCATGTTGAAGCTGCTCATGAGCGGCACATAGAGGATTGAGGAGACCAGCATGTACGCGAAGATCTGCTTCTCGCTCCAGTGCGGCGCAATGAAGAGGAAAAGCACCGGCAAGCCGAGACCGGCGGCGAGACCGCCAAAGAGCAGGAACGGACGGCGCCGACCAAACCGCGTGCGAGTGTTGTCGGACAACCAGCCGAAGAACGGATCCGACAGGGCGTCGAGCAGCCGATTCAGCATCAGCGCCGTGCCAACCCAGGCCGGCCGCACGCCGAGGTACGACATGAACACCGCGTAGGCGACACTCGGGTACAGCCAGTGACCCCACATGTCGAGGGCGGTGCCGAGACCGTAGATCAGTTTCGAAGCCATCGGTACCCGGTCTCCGGGTGCGACAGCGAGTTTCGCAGGGGCGTTCAACGAGGCGTTTTCTTGCATGGGTGGGTTCGGG
>JAEXPL010000123.1 GCA_023446865.1 Verrucomicrobiota bacterium
TTCTTGGTAGTAGCCCTCGACGTTCTTGGGGAGGTCGTAGTGGACGACGAAGCGGACGTTGGGCTTGTTGATGCCCATGCCGAACGCGATGGTCGCGCAGATGACGCGCACCTCGTCGCGGAGGAACGCCTCCTGATTGCGGGTACGCTCCTCGGCGTCGAGGCCGGCGTGGTAGGCGCGGGCGGCGATGCCGCGGCCGGCGAGGGAGTCGGCGACCTTCTCGGTCTGCTTGCGGCTGGCGCAGTAGACGATGCCGGCGTCGCGCGGGCGCTCCTTGAGGAAGGCGAGAAGCTGTTTGATCGGCTCGTCTTTGGGCTCGACGCGGTAGGTGAGGTTCGGGCGGTTGAAGGAGGCGACGAAGATCGCCGGGTCGCGCAGGGCGAGGTGGCGCACGATGTCGTCGCGCACGCGTGGCGTGGCGGTGGCGGTGAGCGCCATCGCGGGGACGTTCGGTAGCTGGGCGCGGAGAGTGGCGAGTTGGCGATATTCGGGGCGGAAGTCGTGGCCCCATTCGGAGATGCAGTGCGCCTCGTCGACGGCGAGCAGTTGCACGGGCCACTCCTTCAGGCGGTCGACGAAGCCGTCGAGCGCGAGGCGCTCGGGCGAGACGTAGAGCAGGCGGTACTCGCCGGCGTAGAGTCCGCGGTAGCGGCGCTTGGCCTCCTCGGCGCCGAGGGTCGAGTTCATGAACGTCGCGGCGACGCCGGCCGCGCTGAGCTGGTCGACCTGGTCCTTCATCAGCGCGATCAACGGCGAGACGACGACGGTCAGACCGGGAGTCGCGCGCGCGAGGGCGGGAAGCTGGAAACAGAGCGATTTGCCCGCGCCGGTGGGGAGCACGGCGAGCGTGTCGCGGTCGGCGAGCGCGGCGGCGATGATGTCGCGTTGCAGCGGCCGGAACCGGTCGTAGCCGAAGACCTGCTTGAGCAGGTGGGCGAGTTCATCGGCGGCAGGCGGTTGGACGGTGTCGGGCACGGGCGGCGAGGGGAACGGACGGCGCGGGACGGCGCAAGTGGAATGCCCACGCTCAGCAGTCGGGGCGCTCGAGTTTCCGGTAGAGGAGCACGGCGCCGGTGGCGGCGGTGGTGAGCAGGACGGGGCTGAGCAGCGGGATGAAGGTGAGCAGCATCACGCTCGAGCCGAGCCCGAGGGTGGCGGCGCGGTTCTTGCGGGCGAAGGCTCGCTGGACCTTTCGTCCTCGGGCGCGGAGCGCCTGCGGGTAGTCGAGGTAATCCATGCCGAAGACGAAACAGTCGAAGTAGAGGCCGAGCGCCAGCGCCAGCGGCGCGCCGACGAGGGGCAACCAACCGAGGATGAAACAGCCGATCGCGACCGCGGTGAGGGCGGCGAGGTCGAGCAGGGCGTCGGTGACCTGGTAGAGCAGCGGCACCTCGCGCATCTGGGCCGGGTCCATGCCGAGCTGGATCTCCACCTCGCGGGCGAGCCGGCTGTAGAAGAAGCCGCAGAAGATGCCTTGGAAGACGATCCAAGCGGCGACGGCCAACGCGATCTCGAGCGCCGCGATGGCGATGACGGAGAGCACTTCGAGCGTGCCGCCCCACCAGTTGGCGGGGAACGCGGCGTCGACCCACGCGTAGGCCTTGAACCAGCCCCAGACCAGACCCGCGAAGAGCGCGGCGGTGAGGACGAGATTGCAGAGGATCGGCAGGATGCCGTGCCGCCAGAGCGCCGGGTGGGCGTTCATGTACCGAAGGCCGGCCCACGGCGTGGCGAAGCCGTCGAGAAAGCGGGCCAGCCAACCGGCGCGGCGGGGAAGGGGCGGAGGCGTGGACGGTGCGGCGGACATTTTCGGAACGCTGCCTGAGCTTCGGATTCCGGTCGTGGCGGAGCAAGAGCGGCCGGCACAAAAACGGCGCGACCGGAGTCGCGCCTTGGAAGAGGAGAATGTCTTTGTGGCGAGCGCCTCAGCTGCCCTTCGCCAACTCGATGCTGCGGTCGCGGGCGGCGAGGATCGTGGCGCGGATCGTGTCGCGGAAGTTTGCGGACTTCATCGCTTCCAGGCCGGCGTAGGTGGTGCCTTTCGGCGACGTCACGCGGTCGCGGAGCACGTCGGCGTCCTCGCCGGTCTGCTTGAGGAGCTTGGCGGAGCCGAGCAGCACCTCGGTGGCGAACTCGGCGGCGAGCTCGCGGGTGAAACCGGCGGCCACGCCCGCCTCGCGCAGGGCGGCGGCGAACTCGAAGACGAAGCCCGGGCCGCTGCCACCGAGCGCTGTGACGGAATCGATCATCTCCTCGGGAAACGCGTGGACGACGCCGAGCGCGCCGAGCACGCCGAGCGCGATCGCGCGGTCGGTGGCGGAGAGCGGGGCGAGGCTGCACCAACCGGTGATGCCGGCGCCGATCGCGCCGGGGGTGTTGGGCATGGCGCGGACGAGAGCACGGGCGTGCGGGAAGGTCTTGGCGAGGGTGGCGAGTTTCTTGCCGGCGAGGATGGAGATCACGAGTTTGCCGCGGGTGGCCTCGGCGAGACGCGGGTCGGCGTCGGCGAGATTCTGCGGCTTGAAGGCCACGACGACGGCGTCGGCGCCGGCGCAGAGATCGACGACGTCCTGGGCGAGGCGGATACCGGTGCGGCCGGAGAGGGCGGCGCCGGTGGGATCGTTGCCGCCGAGGCAGGCGAGGTCGGCGACGGCGGCGACCTTCTGGTTGAGCACGCCGGCGACAATCGCGGAGGCCATGTTGCCGGAACCGAGGAAGGAGATACGAGGCATGATGGGAGAGGCTGAAGGCGGAAGGCGGAAGGCGGAAAGAGGAAAACGGCGGGCGCGTGGCGTCGTTCAGCCGGCGAGCACGCCGGGACGGGAGCGAGACGAAGATTGGCGTGCCGCGGGGAAACCGGTTGCATCGGCGGCCGGCAGACTCCAGAAAGCCCAGACAGTGAAGGCGGAGAAACCCCAACGATTCACGTTGCTGCGCAACCTGCCGATCGTGGCGGCCCTGGTGCTGCTGCCGCTTGGCGCGAGCATCCTGGCCGGTTGGTTCAACGGGAACCAGACGCTCATCGACTGGGGCGTGCGGGGTGGAACCGTGCCGCCCATCGGGGCGCTGGCGCTCATGCTGTTCGCGCTCGCGCTGCTGGGCCGCGACCGGCTGGGGCGGCGCTGGGCGGTGGTGGCGCTGCTGCCGGGCATGGCGGGCGGCTGGGGCCTGATCGAGTGGCTCATGCTCCATGTTGGAGGAGCGGACACGGGCGCGGCTTCGCCCGCCGCGCTGGGACCGGTGGTCGCCCTCGGGTTTGTGCTCGCCGGTGCGGCGCTGGCGACGGCGGCGCGAGGGGTGCCGACTCCACGGAGCATGTACGCGCTGGCCGGAGCGGGCGGGGTGGTGGGCGCCGTGGGGCTCGCGGTGGTGCTGGGTCATGCGACGGGCTTGGTGGCGGCGACGAATCTGGGGCTGGAGCGGACCATCCCGGTGCCGGCGGCGCTGGGTTTTGTCGTGCTGGGCGTGGGGCTGCTGGCGTTGGCGGTCGAGGAACGCGCGGACCATTCGGGTCCGGTGCGCTGGCTGCCGGTGCCGTTCATGCTCGGGTGCGTGGCGGCGACGTTGGTGGTCTGGGGCGCGATGGTGCGGCGGGAGCGGGCCGAGGACCGCGCCGCGACCGACCTGCGGGCCAACGCCGTGGTCGCGGCCTTGGTGGCCGAGTTGGACGGCGTACAGAAGGGGCTGGGACGCATCGCCACCCATGAGAGCTGGGGCGAGGAGTGCTCGGCGCGCCTGCGCCAAGGCGATGCGCACGGGCTGGCGCAGGATTTTCCGGAGGTGAAACGGTTGGAATGGTTCGACGCCGGAGCCCGCGCAACGCGCAGCTGGACCCGGAGCGGAATGGTGGACCGCGTGACGGTCGACACGCCGGCCGATCCACGCGGGGTGGCGCTGTGCGAGCGGGCCCGCGCCGCCGGGCGCATCGAGGCGCTGGCCCCGGTCACTGGCGCCGACGGCCGGCCCACCGTGGTGCTTTGCGCGCCCTTCGGCAATGGCGAGGGCTTTGTGTTGGCCGAGCTCGACGCCGAGACTTGGGCGGAGCGCGGACGCCAGCGGCTCGCCGAGGCGTTGCCGGAGAGCGTGGGCATCGCACTCGGAGAGATCGCGATCCATGGCCGGATTCCACCGGGCGGGGGAGCCCCCGCCGATCTGGACCGTGAATACGATGTGCGCGGGGTGAAGGTGCGGCTGGCCCTGGAGGCTCCGGATCGCGCCAAGCAGTCGTGGGCGGTGCTGGGCTCGGGCCTGGTGTTTACGTTGCTGCTCGGGCTGATCGTCGATCTGGCGCAAAAGGCGCGTTGGCGGCAGCTGCAGGCGGAGCGGGTGGCCGAGCGCCTCACGGCCGAGGACCGGGAGCGGAGGAAGGTCGCGCACGACCTGAAGGCCAGCGAAGCGCGCCTCAGTTTGGCGCTCGAGGCCGGTCAGGTGGGGATCTTCGACGCCGATCTGGCGACTGGCGAGGCGACGTTCAGCGCCGGGGTGGGGCGGCTGGTGGGCCGATCGCCGGCGGAGGTGATCAACCGGCTCTCGCAATGGGACGGGCTGGTGCACCCGGAGGATGCGAGCGCGGTGCGGCGCGAGTTCCAACGCGGGCCACGACCGGGTTTCCGCGAAGTGGAGTATCGGGTACGGAACATCGCCGGCGAGTGGCGGTGGATCCTCGAGCGCGCGAAGGCCGTGGCGTTCGGCCCCGACGGCGCGCCGCGCCGAATCGCCGGGACTTTCCAGGACATCACCCCCCGCCGGCTGGCCGAGGAGGCGCTGCGCGCCAGCCAGGCCGAGGCGCGCAAACTCGCTGCGGTGGCGAGCCTCACCGACAACTGGGTCGTGATCACCGACGCCAGCGGCGCGGTGGAGTGGATCAACGACAGTTTCAGCAGCCGGATGGGCTGCCCGGTGACCGAGGCGGTGGGCCGCGCGCTCACCGACCTGTTGCCGCCTCCGCCCGGCGAGACGATCGATTTCGGGCCGTTGCGCGAGGCGTTCGTGCGCCGGCTGCCGGCGCAGGTCGCGCTCGCGACGATCGCGCGCAACGCCCGCGTCTTCCACGTCCAGGGCGACATCCATCCCGTGCCGGGCGAACGCGGCGAGATTGTCCGCTACATTGCGGTCTTCCACGACATCACGGCGCGGATCGGGTTCGAACACGGGCTGCGCGAGGCGAAGGCGCAGGCCGAGGCGGCGACGCGGGCGAAGTCCGAGTTCCTCGCGTCGATGAGCCACGAGATCCGCACCCCGATGAACGGCGTGCTCGGCCTGGCCCGGCTGCTGCTCGAGTCGCCGCTCACGGCGGAGCAGGCCGACTGGGTGCGCACCATCCACGAGTCGGGCGACGCGCTGCTCACGATCGTCAACGACATCCTCGATTTCTCGAAGGTCGAGTCGGGCCGTCTGGAGCTGGAGCGGTATCCGTTCAGCCCTGCCGACTGCCTTGAGGAGGCGCTCGAGTTGTTCGCGGTGGCGGCGGGGGCGAAGCGGATCGAGCTCTCCTACTGGATCGCGCCGGGCGTGCCGGAGACGATCGTGGGCGACCGCGTGCGCCTGCGTCAGGTGCTGGTGAACCTCGTGGGCAATGCGGTGAAATTCACCCCCTCCGGCCGGGTCTCGGTCGAGGCGCGCCCGGGGGAGACGGACGGCCAGCTCGTCTTCACAGTGACCGACTCCGGAATCGGCATCCCGCCGGACAAGGTCGAGACGTTGTTCCAGCCGTTCAGCCAGATCGATGCCTCCATCTCGCGGCGTTACGGTGGCACCGGCCTCGGGCTGGCGATCTGCCAACGCCTTGTCCTGTTGATGGGCGGTAGCATCGGGGTGCACAGCCGGCCCGAAGGCGGTTCCGTTTTCCATTTTACGATCGAGGCGCCGGCCGCGCCGGAGCCGCCCGGTGCGGTCGAGCCCCCGCAGCCGTCCGTGGGGCATCGCGCGGCGGTCATCGACGACGACCCCGTCGCGCAGCGCTTCATCGTGCAAGTGCTCGAACGCAGCGGTTACCTCGTGCGGTGCTTCGACTCGTTGGCGGCGGCCCGCGAGGGCCTCGCGGGGACGCAGCCCCCGGACCTCGTCGTTGCCGACCATTCACTGCCCGATGGCGAGGGCTTCGCCGCGGCGGCGTTGCTGCGCGCCCTCTATCCGAAGGAGCCGGTGCCGATGGTGCTCACGACGGTGACGAGCCAGGTGCCGCCGCGCGAGGAGCTGGCGGCGGCGGGTGTGCGCGTCTTCGCGGTGAAGCCCCTGCGGCGTCAGACCCTGCACGACCGTATCGCCGCGGCGGTTGCGCCGCGGGCGCCAGCGGACACGCCGGAGCCCGTCGCGCCCGCGCCCGCGGGCCCGCCGGCTTTGGCCGACCGCCTGCCGCTGCGGGTGCTGCTGGCCGAGGACAACCCGGTGAACCGGAAGGTCGCCCTCCGGTTGCTCGAGCGGCTCGGGTACCGCGCGGTCGCGGTGGCCAACGGCGCCGAGGCGGTGCGGGCCGCGGTCACCGGCGCGTTCGACCTGATTTTCATGGACGTGCAGATGCCCGAGGTCGACGGCCTCGAGGCGACCCGCCGTATTCGCGCCGAACTTCCGCAGGAGCTCAGCCAACCGGTCATCGTGGCGCTGACGGCCAACGCCATCGCCGGCGACGCCGAACTTTGCCGCGCCGCGGGCATGGACGACTACGTGAGCAAACCCGTGACGCCCGAGGCCATCTACAACGCCATCGTGCGGCGGTGCGGTGCCGGCACCGACCTGACCGAATTGGCAGCGGGACAGCCCGCGTGACGAGCGGGCGCGTGGCCGCGATCACTGCACCGAGATCAGACGCACCGGCGGGCGACCGGGCGCCGCCGGGAGGACATCGCCGGTCTTGCGGCCGATGAGCTTCGCGCCGAGCGGCGACTGGGGCGTGATGACGAACACCGTGGCGGCTTCGAACTCGACCTCGAGCCCACCCGCCTTCGGGCCCACGAAATAGAGGCTCTTCTCGCCGTCGACCTCGGTTTCGACGATTGCACCGGTGCCGATCGCCTCGCCGGGCGCGAAATCGTGGACGGGGAGGGTGCGGAACGCCTCGACGGCCTCGCGCAGTTCGGCCGCGACCTTGACCTGCCCCTCCGCGAGCACGGAGGTTTCGAGACCGGGAGTCTCGAACTGGTTCTTGTGCAGTTCCTCGTCGTGGGTGGCCTCGTCGTGGGCCGACTTCGCCGCGTGGGCGATGAGCTCCATCTCGGTGGACAGGTGACGGATGATCGACTCGACGAGTTGTTTCTTGTTCACGATGCGAGGGGTTGTTGCGGTATCCGGCGGGGGCGGAGAGGGCGCACGGGTTTGCGGAACGACTTGGGGCGGGAAAGCTTGGGCGGGAAACGCCGGCCGGGGTCAGCCGGGGTAGTTGCCGGAGATGTAGCTGCGCAGGGTCTCGGCCTCGTACTGGAGGTGCTCGACGATCCACTTGTTGAGGTCGCCGATGGAGATGAGGCCGACGAGCCGGCCGCCGTCCAAAACGGGGAGGTGGCGCATCCGTTTCTCGGAGATGAGCGCCATCGCCTTGTCGAGCGGGAGGGAAGGATCGACGGTGAGGGGTTGCGGCGACATGACCCGGGCGACGGGGGTCGCGCGTGGATCCAGCCCGGCGGCGACGACACGGGTGAGCACGTCGCGTTCGGTGAAGATGCCGACGAGGCGCTCGCCTTCGAGGACCACCACGCACCCGACCCGGTGCCGTACCATCGCCTCGGCGGCTTCCTGCGCGGAAGCCGTCACGGGAACGGCATGCACGGCACGATCTTTTTGCGCGATCAGCGCTGAGATCGGGATCTTCATCGGGGTATGGCGCGGAAGACTAGGCCGGATACCGGGGCGCGCAAGTCGGCAGGTCGGAAAGCCGGCGCCCGCGATCGAGCGGGGCCGGCTCCGTGTGTGCGGTGGCCTGATGCCGGGCGGCGCCCGTGCGGCGCGGCCGGTGGCGGAAGTGCGGGTGACGCAGCGCTCGCGCCGGCGAACCTCAGGCGCCCTTCGGCGTGAAGGCGGTCTGACGGGCGCCTATCGCCCAACCATAGACCTGCGCGTAGCGGTCGGCCGAACCGGACCAGGAGAAGTCGCGGGCCATGGCGTTGGCGCGCAGGGCGGCGAACTCCTCGGGCCGGTCGTAGTAGGTCGCGTTGGCCCAGCCGATGGTGTGGTAGACGGCGTTCTCGTCGGCGTGGTCGAAGAGGAAACCGGTGCCGGTGCTGGTGCCCTCGTGGTACTGCTCGATCGTGTCGACGAGGCCGCCGGTGGCGCGGGCGACGGGGAGCGTGCCGTAGCGCATGGCGTAGAGCTGGGTGAGGCCGCACGGCTCGGTGCGGCTGGGCATGACGAAGAAGTCGGAGCCGCCCTGGATGAGGTGCGCGAGGCGGTTGTCGAAGGCGAGCTTGAGGCCCACCCGGCCGGGGAACTCCCAGGCGGCGTGGCGCAGCTCGTTCTCCAGGTCGGCATCGCCGGTGCCGAGGATGGCGAACTGTAGCTGCATGTTGGAAACGATGGCCGGCAGCACCTCGCAGAGCAGGTCCAGACCCTTCTGGCGGAAGAGGCGCGAGACGACGCCGAAGACGGGCTTGCGCGGATCGACATCGAGGCCGAGCTCGCGCTGGAGCGCGGCCTTGCAGGCGCCCTTGCCGGGCGCGGTGGCGGCGAGGTCGAAGGCGGCGGGCAGGTGGGAGTCGGGGGCGGGATCCCACGCCTCGGCGTCGATGCCGTTGAGGATCCCGATGAGGTCGCCGGCACGGAAACGCAGCACGTGGTCGAGACCAAACCCGAAGGCGGGCGTCTGGATCTCGCGGGCGTAGGTCGGGCTGACGGTGGTGATCTTGGTGCTGTGGTAGAGGCCGGCCTTCATCAGGTTCACGGCGCCGCAGGACTCGACGTTGTCGGCGGTGAACAGGCGCTCCGGGAGCTTGGCGTAGGCGAGGGCGTGGCGGTGGCAGTAGCCCTGGTGCTCCAGATTATGGATGGTGAAGACGGTGGCGCAGCGGCCGAGCGGGCCCTCGCGGTCGGTGGTGTTGAGCCACACCGGGACGAAGCCGCAGGTCCAGTCGTGGCAGTGGACGACATCGGGCGTCCAGCCGAGCTGGAGACAGAGGTTGAGGGCGGCGCGGCCGAAGAAGGTGAAACGCTTGTCGTTGTCGGGGAAGCTGCCGGCGGCGTTGGAGTAGACCTCGGGGCGGCCGAAGAAGCGCTCATGCTCGAGGAAATAGGCCTTGGCGTCGGAACCCGGGACCACGGTTTCCCACACGCGAGCAAACTCGGGACCGCCGGCGAGGTCGGCGCCGAGCGGGTGGGGGCGGGCCTCCCAGCGGCCGACGCGCTTGACCGAGCCGTAGAGTGGGACGACACACCGCACGTCGTGACCCTGGCGGGCGAGCTGTTTGGCGAGAGCGCCGACCATGTCGCCCAGACCGCCGACTTTGACGAAGGGGTCCAGCTCGGGGGTGACCATCAAGATCTTCATGCGGGGCGGCGAAAATCGTGGTGCGAGCGGGGCGGCTCAAGGCTATTTCCGCGACGGTGGGGCGCGGATTCACTCAATCGGTCCGCCGTTTTTTTTCGAGAGGCCAATCGGAGTGTTGACAAGCGCCCGCGCGGCCCTGTGCTAGCGAGCCTTTCTGCCACTGCCCAGTAGCTCAGCGGTAGAGCAGGTGACTGTTAATCACTTGGTCGCTGGTTCGATCCCAGCCTGGGCAGCCACTTTGAAGCCGAGGACATTCGAGTCCTCGGCTTTTTCTTTCTCACGGGAGCGAAGGCACGGGAAAGCGCCAGATTGGGCCCGGGATGAAGTCCGACGCGTGCGGTGCTCGCCACTTTGCCGTCGCTGAGCGGGTCAACGACTGCCTGAGTCCGAACGCGACGCAGTCACCGACGGCCAAGACGGTTGTCCCGACTCGGCTCAAGATCGGCAAGAAGATCGGCAGAAACTAGCCGATCATAGGCGGAAGATGCTTCCAAAGTCATTTTCTATCAACGTTTGACGCCGCGCTAAAGATCGGCAATAAGATCGGCAAAAGATGCTCACCAAGACCGCCATTGAGCCCGTGGTTCCGACCCAGCGGCTTCAGCCGCTGGAGGACTTGGCGTGCATGGTCTTGGAGTCTGCCGCGCGACTCTCCGCAAAGGTTCGCGAACCGCTCCGCTCCCAACTCGCGGAACTCACCCGGTGGATGCACTGCTACTATTCGAACCTCATCGAGGGGCAGCAGACCCGCGTCCGCGACATCGAGGCGGCACTGAAGCAGGACTTCGCCGCCGAGCCGGCGAAACGCGACCTGCAACGCCTCGCGCTCGCCCACTTGGAGGTGCAGCGTTGGGCGGCGACGCAGACCGGATCACCGCACACCGCCGAATATATCCGCGACCTGCACCGGCGTTTCTACGCCGCGCTACCGGAGGAGATGCGGATCGCGACCACCTCGACCGGAGCCAAGACACCGCTGACTCCCGGCGAACTCCGCGACCGCGAGGTCGAGGTCGGCTCGCATGTCGGTCCGCCGCCCGCGCTAGTTCCCGCCCTGCTGGGGCATTTTCAGTGGCGGTACGAGTCCGCCGATCTTTCGCGTCTCCAGCGGATCATCGCCATCGGCGCCAGCCACCACCGGCTCGCATGGATTCACCCGTTCCGCGACGGCAACGGCCGCGTCGTCCGCCTCTTCTCCGACGCCGTCATCCGCCAACTCGGCATCGACGGCGGCGGCCTGTGGTCGCTCTCGCGCGGCTTCGCCCGCAACCGCGACGAGTACTACGCGCGGCTCGCCAACGCCGACCAGGAGCGCAGCACCACCAGCGCCGACGACGGCCGCGGGCACCTGAGCGAACGCGCCCTCTGGGATTTCTGCGAGTTCACGCTCCGCACCATGGTCGACCAGATCGCCTTCATGGAGCGACTGCTCGACCTCGACGGGTTGGAGCAACGGATCGAGCACTACGTCCACGTCGCAGAGCCGGCGGTCGCAAAGGACGCCGACAAGGTCTTCCTGCTGCTCCGCGAAGCGTTGCTCCGCGGCCAATTCGCCCGCGGCGAGGCCGGCCGCATCGTCGGCGCCGGCGAGCGCACCGGCCGCGATCTCCTCGGCCGCACCATCGCCGCCGGCCTCCTCACCTCCGAGTCACCCAAAACGCCCGTCTCCCTCGCCCTCCCCGCCAAGGTGCTCGACAGCTATTTCCCGCAGCTCTTTCCGATCACTCCAGTCAGCGGTGACGCGCCACCATGACGAAGCTGCCATGTCCCCCAACGGGCACGGCCCAACGCGACGAGGAAGGCGAAGGCCCCGGCGTCTTCGCCGAATTCGACCGTCTAGTTGGCGACGTCCGCGCCATCACCAAACAACAGGCGGAACTCCGCGTGCAGGAGTTCCTTCGCCACGTCTGCGGATAGGACCGCTTGCACACGATATGAAGAAGGCGAAGCAACCTGTGTTGGCCGATCACCACCAAGAGGGGAAGACCTTCGTCCCTCCATTCATCCACAAACTTGGGAAGATTAAGGAAGTCCAATACATCGACCGCATTATCCCAGAAATTGTCTGGATACAGTACCTAATCCATCGCTGGGATGACCGCCGAGGTATTCAATTGGCGCTTGGGTTCCTGAAGGCCTGCAGCGGCGCAAGGAGTTGGGAGAAGCCACCGGAGTTTTCATTTCTTTCCGCCATGGGCACTCTTGGGGAGCGCGAGTGGCATGCGGTGCGACAACAGCTTCAGAGTGCGAACCTCCTCGCGGACTTGGAGACTGCATTCGCGCCGTTTGTCCGGTGCTATCCTCAGCGCAACCCCCTTTCGTGTATTTGTCCGAATCCCGGTGCGGTTGAGGTTTCAGACGTCGAGGTCTCCCGCACCGTGGTTGGGAGCCTGTTTGATCGCCGGTCAAAACAAGCTTCAGTCGCGCAGTCCGTGATTTCGTATAGAGAAATCGAATCCGGAAGACTGAAGTTCACGGCGAACGTTCCGTTCCCAGATCTCAACTCGATCTTTACCGATTTCGAGGGTGAGGCTTCGAGGCGGGCATGCGCGCACGTGCGAATGGCGGTGAATTCGCTCTTCATTTTTCACGAAGACGACATCGGAGAAACGTGGGCAGCATACTTTTGGAACCGGGGCAAGGAACTGACACCACTCGCCGTGGAGATGGACATCTCGGCAACTCCGATCCCTGGCCAATCTCCCTTCGACTCATTTGCCGCAGAATACGAGTCGCTCATCCGGAGTTACGTGGCGCAATTATGGCGCAAGCTGCCGGTGGACATCTACAAAGAGGAGGAGTATGCGGTCGTGGGCGCGCTGTTGGGCCGGCAGTGCAATCTCGCTGCCACGATCGTCGGTGCGCCCGGAGCATGGGACAACTATGCGGGGCCTCTCTTCCTGCGTGCCCTCGTAGACAACTACATCACCACGGCTTGGATTCTGAAGAATCCGATCGAACGAGCGCGGCGATTCATTTCATACGGCCTGGGCCAGGAAAAACTTCTTCTTGAGCACTACAAATCAGAGATGCAGTCACTGGAGCCGGACGAGAAGACTCGAATGCAGCAAATGATCGACGCCCGTGAGGCATGGATCAATGCACAGCACTATGGCTTCCTACAGACCGTGGACGTCGGTGGTTGGTCTGGGATCGACACGAGGAAGATGGCGGCCGAGGCCGGATGCAGTGATTTGTACCGATTTGCCTACACGCCCTGGAGCCAAGCGGCTCACGGAATCTGGAATCACGTCAGTCGGTTGGATGCCAAGAAGAGTGCCGACCCGCTGATTAAGCATCTGCTGCAGCCCGCCTATTTCCCTCACCAGGATTTTGAGGTCTTGGTAAATGCCACCAAGTATCTCGACAAACTCTTCAGACTCCTTGCTGGACACTACCAAGTCGATGTTTCGATTGATCTACCTTACGATTGGCTGATTAAGCGCGCATCCTCGCTATTTGAGGAGGTTTCACAAATGAAGGCGCAGCAGGCGCCAACGTGTTCGCCCCAAACGCAGGCGCCTACACAACAACAACCCTAACAGGGATGCTCCTGCCCGCCCGTGTCACCGCCAGGCACGCGGTGCGCAGTTCGGGCGGCAGAACCGGTCAGGCGGCGACGATTTCCCGGAGGATGGCGAGGTCTTGTGTGCGCAGTTGTGTGTCGCCGGAATCCGGGGATGCGCAAAGCGCGGTGGCGAGGCAGGCTTGCAGAAAGGCCGCGCTTGGTGGCGAGATGTCGGCCCGCGTGCGGGCCTCGGTACGATCCCAGCCTGGGCAGCCAATTTACCGAAAGCGCACCTGGTGTCAGACGATGACACCGGGTGTCTTTTTTTTGGAGCTCAATGCTTTGCAGGAGATCGCGGACCTGTTGCAGAAAGTCGGGCCGTGCCACCGGGTGACCGGAATTGTCGGAGCTTTGGGTGCGCAGTTGGTTTCGCAGTGTTTCCTCCTCCCGGACGGCGGTTCGCGCTGCGTTCTGTTTTCTCGACCCCGGGGTGGTATGGCGTTTGTCTGCGGACTGCCCCATGAAACTCCTGACCTCCGTCCTTTTTGCGGTTGTAGCCAGCATCGCGCCCTATGCCCTCGGCGAAGTCGCGCCGACCGCTGCGGCGCAGAAGACCACCAGCGAGCCTCCGGATATGCGCCGGTTTTTCCCGCCGCCGATGCAAAGCTTCGCTCTCTACGGCGACGGCAAGGTCCCAAACTCGAAACCGAGCCCCGACGAAGAGTCCGGCGCGGACCGCGGCTTCGTGCGCAATGTAACTTGTCCGCAGATCCAGGTTCACCTGCCGGCGCCGAGCCGGGCGAACGGTGCGAGCATGCTCATCTTCCCGGGCGGAGGCTACGCGGGGCTCACGTTTGATTACGAGGGAACCCAACAGGCGCGCTTCTTCGTCGCCCACGGCTTCGCGGCGTTCGTGGTCAAATACCGGTTACCAAGCGACCAGACGATGGAGAACAAATCCATCGGTCCGCTTCAGGACGCCCAGCAGGCGATGCGGTTTGTCCGCCTGCACGCGAAGGAGTGGAACCTAGATCCGGCCCGGGTCGGTGCCATCGGATTCTCCGCGGGAGGGCACCTGGCCTCGACTCTGGCGACGCACTTCGCCACGGCGCATATCGACAATCCCGAGCAGGTGAGCCTGCGCCCGGACTTCCTCATCGTGGTCTATCCGGTCATCAGCATGGACGCGAAGATCACGCACCTCGATTCGCGCAAGGCCTTGCTTGGCCCCAACCCGTCGGAAGACGACGTGCGGCACTTCTCCAACGAACTCCAGGTGACCAAGGACACACCTCCCACCTTGATCCTGCATGCGGCCGACGACCGGCTCGTCGACGTGGACAACAGCGTCGTGTTCTTTCAAGCGCTGCGGCACGCTGGCGTCCCGGTCGATGCGCGACTGTTCGAGAAGGGCCAACACGGCTTCTTCCTCCTCCCGCCGGACGAGTGGCAACGGGTGATCATCGACTGGATGACTTCGAACGGCTGGCCCTTTGCTCGCGCGAAGTGACGCACCCCGTTGAGCCCGGGAGGCAATCCGGGCGTGGTCAGACCGATCGTTCGAACAGCGGTGAGAGCCCGCGTTTCCGGATCAGCCGTTGTTGCAGCGAAGAACCCCCGCGTCATCCAGAACGGGGCCTGACGCTCGGGCCACTGGGACACCTTCTCCCGCGGCAATCCGGGCGACTGTCACAGCGAGTCCTGGGCTGAGCCGGTGTGACCAGCACCGGACCCAGTTCACAACGGCCGAGAACCCGCTCCCTCGGATCTGAGGTACTTGTTGTTTCGACCGGTGACTGTGGGCGCGCAAACGGACCGAAGATCGAGGGGCAACTTCGATCGGCGACAGGGAGAGCCGCCCCGATGATCAGGTCGATGGATCAACCCCGACCCCGGCGCGCGTAGCCAATTCTGGCCTCTGGAATCCACCGATTGCAGAGCCTTTTGTTTCTCCGGACTTCGCCTGCATGGCTTCGTCTGTCTGGTGGCTCTCCGGTGTTGCCTTGGCGGCGGTCGAGAGCGGCTTTCGGAAGCCTGTCGACCGGCCGCGGCGAGGCCGGCTCCTCTGGCCGGGTTCGTCGCCCCCGGCTACAGCAGAAGGCAAACCGCTTTCGCCAGCCGGCGGTCGCCGAATGCGCGCCACTGATCGCGTTGGCAAAGGTCGGTACTCGAGGGCTTCGTGGATTTCCCAGACCCGCCCGAAGGACGTTCCCGCGGGCGTTGTCCGGGCCGGGTGAGGCCTACCTGACTTCGATGCGGCCATGCGGCGTACTAAATTTGGAAACATTCATGGAGCGCCCTCGCAGAGGAGAGGCGGAGGGATTGTTGCCGCTTTTCGTGACGGGTATGCGGGAGCTAAATCTGGCAGCATTCGCGAGGCGGAACTGATTCTGGGAACGTTCGCGAGGGCCGGATGGGATTTTGAATGGTCCGGATCGGGGAACTAAATCTGGGTACGTTCAGGATCTGGATCTCCGGCTTGGGCGCTGCGGCAGCCATGGTCGCGAAATTCAGAGTTCTAGAAAGCAGAAGTTTGTTTGCTAAAGACAAACAAAGTATTGATGGAGAACGACTAGCGAGAAGTTTGTGCTCGCCAATCCGTCCGAAGCCATCCATTGGAATAGGTCTCGGAAAGATCCCGGAACGATGCTTTGCGAAGAAAAAGTTCCACACTTGCCCAACCCGATATCGCCGGAGACCAAGGCGCGTTCGGTTTTTGCGAGGTATCGAGCGAGGGTCGAGGCACAGCGACGTACCGACGCTCAGAAGCTCGACCTAATCACTCAGCTTCTTCGGGAGGTGATCAGTTCGGTGCGTCATGACGTCCTCGCGGACGCTTACCTTGAGGTGGCTTCTCCTTGTCGGCCAACAGGCAGGCTCACACCGCTTTCGATTGTCCGGGCGACGGTTCAGACATTTGGCAATCGAAGTTTTCGGTTGGATGATTTGCAGCGGAGCGTTTCGGACCTGTACCCCGGTTTCGAGATCAGCCGATCGGTCCTGTCGAGACGCCTCTTCGACCTGCGAACGGGTGCACATCCAATCATCGAACTTGTCAGCGAGACTGAATCCGGTTCTGCCGGCAACAAAGCACGGCAGAGGCGATATCGATATACTGGCCCCCCGCGATAGGGCCCGCCGTAGTGCCATGTGCACCGTTCCTACGGCGGGCAAAAACGAAAAAGACCCGGCGGGAACCAGGTCTTTTTCTACAAGACGGTGCATTCAGAGGACGAATTACCGTGCTCCAGAGCCTGTATCGCATCGGCGCCGAGTCAAGTGCCGCGCGCGGCTCAAGAACGGTTCCACGCACCATTCCTGGAGTATTGGGGCGGAACAACAGGATCGCAGATCCATGGATCACCCCATCTGGGCTCCCACCGAACCGTCGCGTTTCGGCGAGCGCTACTTCGCCTATTGCCCGAAGATACGGAAGTACCTCGGCGTCTCTTCCCGCCTGGAACACGAGCAACGCCTGCTTCTCGCGTACGATATCGATGTGGTGTCGTATTGTCCCCAGCCTGTGATGGCGGAGGCGACGGTCGAAGGTCTTCTACGTCGGTCTCGGCCTGACTTCGGCGTCGAGCTGAAGGATGGCCGCCGCTTCTACCAAGAAGTGAAATACAAAAGAGACATCGATGACCCAAATTCACGGGCCCATCTCCAGATCGAAATTCAGAAACAGTGGTGTGTGAAGAATGGTTTCGAGCACCAGGTAGTGACGGACAAGGAAATCTGGGCGAATCCGACGCTGAACAACAGCCTTCGCACGCTGTTCCAGGAGTACGATTTCCGATTCCCTGTGCTCTTTCTCGAGGCTGAAAAGGCGTATAACAGTATTCTTGAGAATATTGCGCGGTGGCCGGGAGCGACGATCTCCCAGATCATTGCGATGCGCCCAGCGGAGTTCTTGGTCGAGGTGTACCGTCTGGCTGTCATGGAGTTGCTGCGCTGTCGCCGCATCGACGGGCGAATTAACTCCGTACCCCTAACCCCACGAAGCCAACTGTTTCTGCCAAGCGCGCCGTAATCTACGGTCTGTGGTCATGTCTATTGTCCCACGAAATGTACCGCCCTTCAATTCCCCCTGAATTCCTCGATTGGGCCAAGTGGCCCAAGATTATGCCCGATCTCCGGCCTGAGGATCAGCGTAAGCAACTCCACGACCGGTGCGAAGCAATGCGCCTATATGTACAGGGGGCGCCCCACAAAACAATCGAAACGCAGACGGGCATGAACCGTACCGCCGTGTGGAAGTTGTTCAGGCGATGCATCGAGTCGCACCCGGACGGAAATTTCTGGGGCCTCAGGGCATGCTTGCGCTACGTGCATGTAAAGAAATACGAGCGGAAGGCTCCATCGGTCGCCGCTCAAGAGTGTGCCCAATATGGGCACTCCGGCGAACTTGGGCGGCTGTTTGAGCGGTTTCCGCATATCGCGCAAGCGGTGCTTGCGGAGGCGCGCTCGTGCGGCCGTGGTGCGCATGAGCCAATTCTTCGTGTATCGTCGATTCATGGCACGTTCTTGAGGCTGTGCCGGGAAGCGAAGATCCCGCTCTCCGCATACCCCTTCAACGTCATCCATAATGCCGAACGAGCTCTGGCTCGTTGGCTTCGCCAAGAACTTGCCAAGGACGGCGTTGAACGGATGGTGGATGTCCTTTTTGGCGAGGAGGCGGCTGATCGGCTTGGCTTCACGGACGTTTCGCCGAGGAGCGGCGCACGTTACCTTCCTTACGAACGAGTCGAGATCGATGGACACCGCATCGATGCCCTCATGGTCATCGAGATCGACGATCCCAAGGGAGGCGAACCGCACGTCCTGGCGATGGAACGGATTTGGATTCTCGCTGCGGTCGACGTCGCGTCCCGGGCTGTATTGGGATATCACATCGCTCTGGGGCGGAAATATTCGGCGGAGGACTTGCTGCAATGCATCGAGAACTCGATCCGCCCATGGAAGCGGCGCGAGCTGATTATCCCGACGATGGGATATCCCGAGGGGGCGGGGTTCCCTTCCGGGGTGATCGCGGAACTCGCATACGCCAAGTTCGGCTGCATCGCCTTTGATAACGACGTCGCACATCGGGCGGCGCGAGTCACAGAGCGCCTCGAGAAGGGACTCGGCACCTCGGTCAATCTTGGCCCGGTCAAAACACCGGATAGTCGGCAATTCATCGAACGCCTCTTCCGGACCATGACGCAGAACGGATTCCAGCGTTTGCCGTCAACGACAGGAAGCCATCAGTCAGACCCGAAACGGCGTAAACCCGAAGAGGCTGCGCTCCATTTTCGAATCCGATTTGAGGAAATTGCCGATCTCGCGGAGGTGCTCCTCGCGACGTACAACGCGGAGGGCCATCACTCGCTCGGTGGCAAGAGTCCACTTGAGTACCTTCGGGTCGCAGTCGACCGGCAGAGCTTCTTCATTCGGCAGATTGCGGAGGAAGATCGCGCACGCCCGTGCCTAACCTTGATTCGGCAACGGGCGAAGGTCCGCGGGAACCTGAAGAAAGGGGAACGTGGTTTCGTGGAGTTTGCCGGAGCGAGATACTATTCGGCGAAACTGAGCGATTCTGTCGCGTTGATTGGGAAACCCGTCTGGCTCGAGATTGACACAAAAGAGGTCCGAATGGTCCGGATGTTCCTGGAGAATGGTATGGAGTTCGGCCTCCTCACGGTTGCCGATGCTTGGGCTAGCGCGCCCCATGATCTTCGGACCCGAAAAGCGATGTTGCGGATGATAGCTACGGGAAGGATCGCTCGGCGCGGAGTCGACCATGTCCATGATTATATGAAGTTCAAAGAGGCGGAATCGTTGAAGACCAAAAAGGCCCGCAATGAGCTGGCGCACTTGCGCAGAAGTGTTGCCAACGAAAAACAGCAGACGGCTGGTACTGCCCCGGAAAAGGAGGCCGCCGTCAAAACGCCGGTGCGACCCAAGCTTCCGCGGGTCATCAAGGCATTGCCGACCAGCAACTTCTAATCGCCAATCCCATGCCTCCATCCACCGCCGAACGTCTTCCGCCGCGCGACTCAATCGACCGCGAGACCCATCCGTGCGTTCAGCGACGGTACACTCTCGGGACGCCGATGGTCCTGACCGGGTTTGATTTCGTCTCCAATTGCCTGAATGTCGGGACCTCCGGCAGTTTCATCTACGGCAACTCCGGGTCGGGGAAGACAAAACTGCGACGACTGCTCGCCGAGGAGTTGCCGCGGACGTTCCCGCGTCTTGCCGTCTTCTATTTGCTGGCGCATCGGTGCGCGGTGCCGTCGGAGCGGGTATTCTATAAAGAGCTCCTCAAGGCGGCAGGCCAGTTGACCGACGAGGGCGGTACGACGGCGGATTATCGCTGCCGGCTGATCGAGTGGTTGGCGGGTATTTCGCGGTCTTCGTGGCGCAACTCGATCGTGCTGTTGATTGATTCGGCCGAATATCTTGAGGAGATGCATTACCATTGGCTCGTCGGCATTTTCGACGCGCTCGACGAACTGAAGATCGACCTCTTCACCTTCCTCTTTGGTACCCGGGAACTGGTCCAGATTCACACGTCGTTCCGTGAGAACCGGATGAACTCGATCCTCTCCCGTTTCATGGCCGACAGCCATGAGTTCCACGGGATTCGATTGGAGGCGGAGTTGAAGGCCTGTCTGGATTGTTACGACGTCCAATCCCGATATCCGCAGAACACGGGCTGGACCTTCACTCGGTATTTTCTGCCGGAAGCGTTCGCTCGAGGGTGGCGTTTGTCTGCTTTGGCACCGCAATTCTGGACTGCATATGAGGCTGTCTTCCGCCGTGAACCGGCGACCGGACGAATGGAAATCTCGATGAAGTACTTCGCCCGGGCGACGGAGCGGTTTCTTCTCAATGTTCAGACCGCGGCCAACGGCGATCCGGTGGCGAGCCAAGAACTCCTGGTGCGGGTTGTCGCGGAGACCGGTTTTGGGGCCGAACAGCGGAAGCTCGACGAGAAAGCCGAGGAGGACGAGGAACCCGAATGAAACCGCGGTCTCTGAGTCGGGCAATTGGAGGGGAGGTCGATGCACAGGTGCCCGGTGCACCTCGTGGCGGATTGAGACGCGAGCCGCGGACAGGGTGGAGTGAGCCGAAACGGCATCCGCGGGATCAAACCCGGAGAGGAAGGTGCGCCGATACAGTCTATGTCCCCACCAAGCTCCTCGATCTCCTTACTGGAGCTCAACATGAGGTCAGTTGTGGTGCGGGCGGCCTCACCGGACGCATTGCCGGGCCTGCGGTTGGCCCCGGTCACGATCTAGTCGATCGGCTCCGGTGCTTGGTAGTGGTGTTGGCGGGGAGCGCGAATGCGGATAGGAGAGAGCGTCTCACTCGTCCCGAGTTTGCCGCGTTGGTTTTCGGCAGAGTGCCCGACACCGCCACCAAAGTGAGGTCGGATCAGTTGCTGCAGGAGTTGGCTGCAACCACGTGCAGTTGCCTTGGCGGTCCTCCCGAGGACCGATCCGAGGCGGCGGAGTTTCCGATCCTTGAGCCAATGGACGGCTCGACGTCGATGGAGCGCACTCAATTCTTCCTGCGTCGGCGGCTGAACGTCCGTCCGCGGCAACGTTTCCAACTTCTGGTCTCGTTGCTTAACCGGAACTTCCCGGACGAGGTCATTCCGGTCTTTCTGCCGTCCTATCTCGGATTTGCGAGCGACGTTGCAGCAGCGATCTACCTGCGGTTGGCCGGCCCCGCGAGCTACTCTTCTGCAGAGGCTCCATACCGAATCTCCCTCCGAAAGCTTTGGGAGCAGACTGGTTTGGCGTGCCCTCGCTTTGCCTCGGTCCGACGCAAACTGCTCACCCAGGGGACGCACAGTGCCTTGGCTCAGCTCGGGAGCGCGCGGGTGGGGGACGGTGGTTGGTGTTTGCGGGTCCGACTCACCTTGGCCGAGCCGACTGGTGATGATGAGCTTGTGACGTGGGCCTGTCGCGGGCTTCGGAGTCCGTGACGATGCCGTCCGACAAAGCCCTGCGGCGCACGGCGAATTGGCGACCCGGTCATCCGCTCGACTTCGAGTCGCTTTGGTCGATCACGCACAAGTACTGCGCGGTGAATTTCGTTAGTTTGCGCGGTTTCCTACGGCGCTTCGGACAGGTAAAGGCGCCGCCGCACCTGAACGTGTCCTCTCAGGTGGATTTGCGATTCCGGGGGCGCCTTGCCTTGGAAAGACTGTCTGCGGCGATCGCCGTTGAGTCGACGTGGGTTTCACGGGCCACGTTGGATTCTTGGGGACCGAAGCCGAAGCTGCGCTCTCTGACGACAAACTGGCTTCGCTTCTGCCCGACCTGTATCGAGCACGGGTTCCATGCGGTGCATTTCCAGTTCACAGCAGAACGCCAATGCCCGATCCACGGTGCGCTCTTGGAGGACTGTTGCCCGAGTTGCGGGTCTCGCATTCCATACACACTGCCATGGGCTCGAGTTGAGCCGTACTCATGCCGGTGTGGGCGGCGGTTGTGGTGGGGACTTCGGAAACCAAACTGGGACGACTACACGGACCGGGACGAACGCGCGTGGCTCATGAACCAAAGGGTTCGTGAAATCCGGGAGCAATTGGGTTTGCTCGGCCCCGAGGAGAAGACGCCGCTCTCGACAGTCAGGGAAGATACATCCCGGTTTTTCCACGAGTGGTTTGGCCGGATGGAATCGAGCGACAATGGTGGGTCAGTCGAAGTTCCTCGTGTTGTTCTTCGGCATCGTTTTGACCGGGACTTCAGGACAATCACCTCGGCGTCGCCCTTGTCGGAGGGCGGGTATGCGCAGGTACCGGCAGCTGATTCGGGCTTCGGCGCGCAGTTGCTGAAACTATTGCGTCGTGTGGAACGGGTGCTCCTCCACCGGGTTCCGCGGACCGAACGGGTTTATTGGCTCGGGAGGGTAGGGCGCCTGCGGGATATCGAGCGCGTTGCGGGTGTGGTGGAAAGCGCTCCGATCGCCGCTCTGCTCGTATGGAGGTATTATTGGTTTGGGAGCATTTCGTCGCCCATCTGTGGCTCCACCGACCGCGATGTGGCGGCCCGATGGAACACCTGCATGGAGCGCCGCATTCACTGGCGTTTCCTCCAGCATTCGAGGCTGATTCGCTTCGCGCAGCGCATGACCACGGCGGATGAGTGGGCGCAGCTGCATGTATTTGCGATGGCGGCCTTCCGGACCTTTGAGGGGGCACGGGCGTTGGTGGGCGATGGGTTTGTTTGGCACCCGGAATTCCATGGGAACCGATGCCCTGTCTTGGAAGGCGTGGGTTTGCCGTTTGTGATCATGGTCCGGCTTCCTGGTCGTGTTCCTGTGTTCGAGTTGCGGGTGCAGCCGCGGGAACCTGCGCCTGCGAACCGGGCCGAGAATCAGTCGCAGGTCCGGCCTCCAGTCGGCGACAAGACAATGCCGCTACCTCTCTCATCGCGAGCGACTGGTGAACGTGGGTTGGATTCTGTTGGGCATTGAGACTACGGAATGCCCTTTGGGCCGTAGCGACATCTGTGTGTGTGTGCTCGGGCTGGGGTGGCGGCGAGATTCTCGAGGGCGCTCGGTGAGGTTCAGAATGCGCCTGTATTTGCCAGTTCGGCACCGATGGACGAGTTTGACGGTATCGACAAATTCTGCGCCGAGATGGCCAATCGATGCGGAGCGATCGTGACGGCGGATTTGTTACATTCTTTTGCCGCTGCAAACAGCGGTTCCGGCGGGTGGCTTCGGTCGGCTTGCCGGGTGCAAACCCCTTCAAAACACAGCACCGCGGCAGAGCTCCGGCTCTGCCCACGTCCTCGCTTCCGATGAACTCCGCCCTTCGTCACGGTTTCGCGGCCACGCTCGCCGCCGGTCTCCTCGCCACGTCGCTCTCCGCCCAGAGCAATACCTTCCCCGCCACCGGAAATGTCGGCATCGGGACCACTGCTCCAGCCGCTAAACTCGACATCACCGACAGCTCCACCGCCGCGTTGCGGGTCGGTGTCGCCAATAACGCCGCCAACAGCGTGGTACAGGTGCGCGAGTCGTTGTCGGTCGTCGGACGGTCCACGGCGGCCACCTCTTTCCTCGGTGCCGTCGCGAGCGATTACTACAACAACGGCAGCGGCGCGACTTTCCGCGGCACTCTGCTTGCTTACACGGGCCCGCTGGTGGGTGGAACCCCATGGGGCATCCCCGAGGCCAACAGCGGCAAGCTCATCTTCCAGAACTGCAGCAACGCTCTCATCGGCACCAACGGCCCCACTCCCATCTTCATCGCCCCCTACGGTCTGCCCGCCGTTGTGGTGCGCCCGGGCGGCGCTGTCGGCATCGGAACGACCAACCCCACCCACAAGCTCGAGGTCGCCGGTACGATCCGGGCCCAGGAGGTGATCGTCGAGACCTCGGGGTGGTCCGACTACGTCTTCGCTCCCGGCTACCAGCTGACACCGCTCGCCGAAGTGAAGGCCCACATCGCCGCCAAAGGCACGCTGCCGGGCATCCCCTCCGCTGCCGAGGTGGCCACCCAGGGCGTGAGCGTCGGCGACATGCAGGCCAAGCTGCTCGCCAAGCTGGAGGAGATGACGCTCCACCTGATCGCCCTCTCCGAAAAGGTCGAACGCCTCGAAACCGAAAACGCCGCGCTCAAGACGAAGCTCAATCCCTAAACTGGCACTTCGCCACGGTTTCGCCACCCCCTTCGCACCTCCTATGAAACCCGCCTTCTCGCTTGCTCTTGCCGCCGCGCTGGCGGTTGCCCCGGCCGCGGCGGCGGCGGCCTCGTCCGTGGCCACGCAAAATAAGGTGGAGCCTCCGTTGCTCGGTGATCCAACCGCGCTTCCTGTGGCTCCATCCGCCGGCGACAGCAACCTGCAGGCGGTGTCGTTTAGTGTCTCCGATCCCGGGAGTCCCGGTTGGCAGTTGCTCGGCTCCGGTGCGGTGTCTAAGGTGGAGCCTCCGCTGCTCGGTGATCCAACCGTGCTTCCTGCGGCTCCAGCCGCCGGCGACATCAACCTGAAGGCGGTGTCGTTCAATGTCTCCGATTCCGGGGTTCCCGGTTGGCGGTTGCTCGGTTCCGGTGCGGTGTCAAAAAACACCGGCTCCGGTGGCCGCGGCCGGGCCAGCGTCGGCACCGACACCTATGCGGTCCAGATCCAAGTCGACGGCCTGTTAACCTCGGCCGCCTCGGCCACGACCACCGCGCAGGTCTTCACCGAGCCGCAAATCATCCAAGGAGTGAATCTGGCCGCAGGAACCATCCAGGTGTTCCGCGCCGACGGGGAAATCCAAACCAAGGTGAATACCACCGGCTCCGAGGTCGTCGCGCAGAGCGGTTCCACGCTCGTCCTGTGGGCTCGGAACCGCGTTGCCCTTATGCCCGGCCTCCGCGCCGCCTCCGGTTCGATCTTCTGGGCCGCGGTCGATGCCGATATGGACGGCTACTCCGATGTCGAGGAGGCGACCGATTCCGATGGCGACGGTATGTGCGACGCCTGGGAATTCGACCATGGCCTTGATCCCTTTTCGGCGGCGGATGCCACCCTTAACCCCGACAACGACAGCCGCAACAATCTGGCCGAATACTTGGCCGGCACCGATCCGTTCAACGCGGCCGATGGCGCGTCCCTGCCCTCCGGTTACCAGCTTGTGCTCCGCCTACCCAGCAACGGCTATGTGGGCCTGAGAGCATCCGATTGGTCGCTCACCACGGTCGCCAACCCCTGACCGCCCAGCCCCGTCCCCGCCGCCTCCGAAGAAAACTTCTCGGTTCTTTCGCCTGTTCCTTGCCGCCGCCGGCCTCACTACGGCAGGTATCCTGAGTTGGCTGCTCCTGCGGTCCCAGCCGACGGCCGCGATTTCGGCCGAGGCCGCCGCCCCCGTCGCAGAAGCCCAAAACCTGAAATCCGAAACCGTGGCAACCCCCGCCGCCTCGGAACAACCCGAAACCCGAAACCCAAGACCCGAAGCCGTTGCGGCACCCGCCCCGGAGCCGGTGCTCGCGGCCCTCACGTCACATGCCGCTCCGGCCGCTCCCGTCCCGGTGGCTGCGGCCCCGGTGGTCGCTCCGCAACCTTCCGCGCCTGCCGACGAGGTTGCCGCCACCGAGCGCATGTACCTCGCGCATGCCCCGCTGCGGGCCCCCGAGGTGTCCGACCCCGATTCCGAGACCAACCGGCGCATTCTCCAGACCATGGTAGCCAAGGCGCTGGCGGTCCCGACCGCGGCTCCGAAGACCGGAACCACCGACTGACCCGCGCCATGCAGCACCTTCCGTCGTTCTCCCGTTTGGCGGCTGTCGTATTCGCCTGCTCGGTCTTCGGCGCGCTCCCGGCGATCCATGCCGACACCGTGGTTGGCACGCTGCCTGGCGATTTCTCGGTCGATAACAAGGGCTCGGGCAACTATTCGATTCCGCTCTCGGTGCCGCCTGGCCGCAATGGCATGGCACCGAAGGTGGCTCTCAACTATAGCAGCGCCGGCGGCAACGGCACGCTCGGCCTGGGCTTCTCCCTCTCCACCGGCTTCCCGCAGGCAATCACCCGCGGCCGCACCATTCTGGCCCGCGACGGGCAGACCCGTGGCGTCACGTTCGACGACACCAACGCCGATCCCAACCTGCGCGACAAGTTCTACCTCGACGGCAAGCGCCTCATCTGTGTTTCCGGCACGTACGGCTCGCCCGGCTCCACGTACCGCACCGAGGTCGATTCCTTCGTTTCAATCGAGGCAACAGGCACCGGTGGCAACATCGAGACCTTCGTCATCACCGACAAGTCCGCCTCGAAGATGACCTTCGGCAAGCTCTTGGCCACGACCGACGGCTACCAGTGCGGTATCGTCTTTAGCAACGGCGCTTGGGTCGCCGACACGCTGGCCAACTCTTGGGCGCTCAAACGCGTCGAGGACGCGGTGGGCAACAGCGTTGACCTGCAGTACACCAACGCCGGGCAAGGGGAGTACCTCCTCGCCAGCATCGACTACACGGCCAACACCGCTGCAAACCTCACCGCACAGTTCCGGGTCCGTTTCGTCTACGATATCTCGACTGTTGGGACTGCGGTGGCACGGCTGGACCAAAGTGTGCGTTTCTCGGGCGGGCGGTCCTTTGCCGAGCGTTCCCGACTCGACCGCATCATTGGCGAGGTTGGTCCGGTGGGCTCAGCCACCATCACTTCGCAGTACGACCTCAAATACGGCTATTCCACCGGCAACGCGCAGACCCGCCTTCTTGAGGTCGGAGCGATGTTGCGCAATCCGACCACAGGCACGCTCGATTCGGTGAACCCGACCAAGTTCGACTGGGAAGCCTCCGACTGGTCCTATACGACCGTTGAAAACCGCTTGGTCGATTCGCCTACCGCCGATGACGTGGAATCCCACGCCTTCGCGGACGTGAACGGCGATGGCCGCGACGAATTCATCGATTTCCGCACCAACGGGGCCATCAACGTGTCGGTGTTCAACGGTTCGACTTTTGGTCCAGCGGTTAACTGGATCAGCGCGAACACGGCCTTGTGGTCGGGCCCGAAGGCGTTCGTGCGGATGTGTGATATCAACGGCGACGGGAAGAAGGACATCCTGTTCATGGGATATTCTCTGAACGCAACCGTGCTGAGAATGTACGCATTGGTTTCGACCGGCGATTCGTTCGTGCCGCTCGGAGCGGGGAACACACCGACACTGGTGTTCGAGACGACAGACGAATTCGAGGACCCTCCTGTCAGTGTGCCCCAGACCAGCTCTCCCACTCCTGATGCCGCCCGAACCAAGACCTTCCACTTCCTGAACCGGGAGAAGGAGGCGTTCGCGAGCCGCATCTCGGTCGCTGATTTCAATGGTGACGGCCGGGACGACGTGCTCGTCCACCGATACGATGGGCGGCTACAGATCTTTCGTTCAACCGGCACGGCCTTCGCGAAACAGCCCCTGGCGTACATCGGTGCCGATTATCTTCGGGGTGCTCCGCAGTGGGACGCCACTGGGGCGCTGGGCTGCAGCATCCGCTTTCTCGGATTCAAGGTCTCACTACCGTTCAATGTGAGCCCGATGCCGTGCGACTTGAACGGCGACGGCCTGACCGACTACGTTTGGGTGGAGGGCCATAGTGATTGGGGCCGATATCAACTCCCTGGGCAGGGGCGGCTATCCATGGTCAACGCTTTCAAGAATGTGTATGCTGCGACAAGCCTCCCGGGAGGTGGCTTTTCGACCGCGGCCTATGTTACCGGAGCGGCTTGGAATTGGGCCAATGGCTATCATCGAGACTACCCCACCGGGCCCCTTCTCACCAATGTTCTTGCGCATCGCGCCAACACTTTCGCGGTGATGCCGGTGGATGTGAATGGCGACGGCCTCACGGACATCGTGACGCTCGCCCCGGCCGAAGAGAATGACGCCAGCGTGTACAACAACGGAGGCTTTTCCGCCAGCCGACAGCGCATGCTCCGCCTTCAGGTTAAGCTTTCGCAGGGGTCACCGGGGGTCCCGTCCTTTGCGAGCACAACCGACATGATCTACGGCGAACAGACGAACACCACCCCGATCAACGTCGGCGACGTCCTCGCCTATCCTTGGTTTGACAAGATCAAGATCGGGCAATGGGTGAACGATTTCTACGAGTACCCGGACCGTATGACCGATGATACGGAACCGTTGCTCTTTGCCTCGGCAATCTCCTCGTCCTCCGACAACATCACGATGACGGATGTCAACGGTGACGGCAAAGCAGACTATGTCTGGTACTGCGACTCTCCCGGCAGCACAGGCTGGTGGGTGATGTATAACCAGGGAGCGAAGTTCAGTGCTCCCACGCAGGCACCTTTGGAATGGTATCCCACAGAATCCTTCCCTTCTGGCACGGCGGCTCCAATCCTCAAGACCCGTTCCGGCGTGGACCTCAATGGCGACGGAATCCCCGATTATTCGTATTTTAGCGCCTCGTATACTTCGAAACCTGGCGTTCAGGGCTTTCACATCAGCTCGGGTCACCTTGGCCAACGCATCACTTTGATCACCGACGGCCTTGGCCGCACGGTCAAGGTCACGTACAAGCCGATCACCGACGACTCTGTTTACACCCCCGGTGCGGCTGTCACCTATCCCATTCGTGAGTCGCGCAATGCCACGTTTGTCGTGTCCGAACTCGAGAAGGACTCCGGCTCCGCCGTTCCCGCCCATTTCTCCTACCAGTACTCCGGCAACCGTCTCGACCTCTCTGGCCGCGGTGGCCTCGGCTTCCACAGCTTCGTCACGCTCGATCGCCAGACCAACCTCTTCAAATACCAGTTCCTCGCCCAGTCGTTCCCGATGACCGGCCTGACCGCCCGCGAGCAGACCTACCGCTATTGGCCCGATGGCGCCAACGTGAAGTTCCGTCTCGTCAACTCCCACGACAACACCGTCGTCTTCGACGAGGTCGACAACGGCGCCACCGATCTCACTCGGCGCTACGCCACCGTCTACCCCTTCATATCCCAGGCCATCGAGTACCGCTGGGAGGATTCGAACACTGCGCACTTCACCTACACCAGCGCAGGCAGCCCCGAGTCGAAGTCCGAGTTGCTCTTCTCCGAGAAGCGTCCGGGCGGCGGGGCCGGCGCCCACCCCCCCGCGCCGCCGCCAGTAGGGATGT